>JBAUZR010000311.1:0-17912 GCA_049585375.1 Acidobacteriaceae bacterium | reverse complement strand
GGCGTGCGGTCTGTGCGCTTCGCATCTTCTTCCAGAATGCCCCACAGAAACTGCTGATTCTCATTGTCGAGCTTCGCATAGACGCTCCAGGCAGCCTGATCCGCAGGGATGGGATTGTTCTTCATCCAGCCGCCGCACACATATTGATAAAAGTCCACACAGGGGTTCGCGGTCCGGTCCATGTTCGTCAGATCCAGGCTCGGCGAATAAGGAATGGCGCTGAGTGGCTTATCAGCCGAAGGCGCGGACTGGGCGAGGCAGACAGGCAGCATTGCCGCACACAGCATCAGCGGCAGGGGGCGAACTTTCATTCTGAGTTTTCCTCTGGGGCATTATAGCGGCGGGATCGCTGCTCGGTTCCCGGGCATCGAAACCAGGAGACTGAGGCGCATGAGTGCCCCTCAGCGCAGGCGGTACACTCATCCCGATGGCGGAAAAATCCAGCAAGCCGGCAGTCTTCCTGCTCGATGCGATGTCTTTTATCTTTCGCGCGTATCACGCAATGCAGCGGCAGCCGCGAGCGATGTCCACGCGTACCGGCGTGCCGACCGCAGCGACCTACGTATTTGTGAACATGATCAACAAGCTGCGCCGCGACTTTTCGCCGGAATACTTCGCGGCGGTTTTCGATGTGATGGGGCCGGTCTTCCGCGACGAGCGTGCCCGCTCCATGACCGTGAAGAAGTTCAGCGCGGAAACGCAGGCGTACGAGACCATCGCATACGGCGGCTACAAGGCCAATCGCGAGGCCATGCCCGCCGACCTGGCGCAGCAACTGCCGTACGTCCGCCGCGCGCTGGAGGCGTTTCGCATTCCTATCCTCGAGGCCGAGAACTTTGAGGCCGACGACGTGATCGGGACACTTGCCAGCAAAGCAGCAGAAGCCGGTCACCCGGTCTTGGTCGTTTCCAACGACAAGGACATGATGCAGCTGGTCAACGACCATGTGAAGATCCTGAACCCGGTCAAGGACAACCTGATTCTCGATCGCGAAAAGGTGGTCGAAACGCTCGGCGTTCCGCCGGAGCGAGTGGTTGACGTGATGGCCCTCCGCGGCGACTCCATCGACAACATTCCGGGCGCACCGGGCATCGGCGACAAAGGCTCCGTTGAACTGATTCAGCAGTTCGGCAGCGTGGAGGCGGCGCTGGACCGGGCCGCCGAGATCAAGCGCAAGACCTATCGTGAATCGCTGCAGAACAATCGCGACGCGGTGCTGCTGAGCAAGGAACTGGTGACGATTCACTGCGAGGTGCCGCTGGATTTCGATCCGAACGCGATGCGCACCCAGGAACCGGACACCGCGGCTTGCCGCGCTCTGTTCACCGAACTCGAGTTCACAACGCTCCTGCGCGAACTGGCCCCCTCCGCGTCTGCGACCGCCGTCGAGTATCTCCTGGAGCCAACACCTGAGCAGATTGCAGCGTTTGTAACGGAGGCAAAGAAACATGGGTTCGCGCTGGCCCTTCCCGCTTCAGAACTCGAATCAGCCGCGGAGCAGGTGAGCGAGCAGGAATCGGAGGCTCTGGAGGATCGAGAGCCTGAATACAAAACAATGTCGCTGCTGGATTTTTCGGAGGCAACGGAAGCCAGTCCAGCGCCACGGGGCTGCTTCCTCGGGGTGGCCGCTGTGACGGACACCGCGCTCCAGGTCCCCCTCGATACCCTCCGTCCGCTGCTTGAAGACGAGACGATTCCCAAACAGGTCCACGATCTGAAAGCGGCTCTGCGGGTCCTCGCCTCGCACGATGTTGCGCTGCGCGGCGCTTCGGACGACGCCATGCTCTACTCCTACCTGGTCAATCCCACGCACGCCACCCATCGGCTGGCTGACGTGGCTGCGCGCTTTGCCGGCGGCCCGCCGCGTGAAACGGGCGACCGGGCACTCACGGAAGCGGCTCATCTCACTCGGACCCTCACGGCAATCCTGCGCGAGGACGTAGACACGCTCGGCGAGCGGCGTGTCTACGAGCAGATTGATCTGCCTCTCGTCCCGATTCTGCTGGGCATGGAGAAGGCCGGGATCCGCATCGATTCCGCCGAGCTTTCTCGCATGTCGGGGAGCCTGTCGGCGGATATGGATCGCCTGAGCGAGCAGATCTTCTCGCTGGCCGGCCATCGCTTCAACATCAACTCGCCCAAGCAACTCGGCGACGTCCTCTTCAATAAGATGAACCTGCCCCGCCCGCTGAAGTACGGCAAGGGGAAGGTGATTTCGACGGCGCAGGACGTGCTGGAGGAGCTGGCCGTGCACAACGACGTGCCGCGGTTGGTGCTGGAATATCGCCAACTCGCCAAGCTGAAGTCAAACTACGCCGATTCCCTGCCCCTGCTGGCCAACGGTGATGGCCGGGTGCACACCACGTTCAATCAGGTGGGCACGGCGACGGGACGCCTGTCGTCGACAAACCCCAATTTGCAGAACATTCCGATCCGCACCGAGCTGGGCCGCGAGATTCGCGCCGCCTTTATCGCCGCGCCCGGATGCGTTCTGCTCTCCGCCGACTATTCGCAGATCGAGCTGCGCCTGCTGGCGCATTTCTCCGAGGATCCGCTGCTCCTCCGCGCCTACCAAACCGGCCAGGACATCCACACGCTCACTGCAGCGGAAGTCTTTGGGGTGGCCGCGGAGACGATGGATAAGGAGACGCGCAATCGCGCCAAGGCCGTCAATTTCGGCATTGTCTACGGCATCTCGCCCTTTGGGCTCGCGGCGCAGCTCGGCATCGAGCAGAACGAAGCGCGCCTCTATATCGACAAATATTTCGCCCGCTACCAGGGCGTCCGCGCGTACATCGACCGCATGCTCGAGGAGACGCGGCGCGAGCAGAAAGTGCGCACCCTCTTTGGACGCATTCGTCCCATTCCCGACATTCAGAGCCGCAATGCCAATCAGCGCGGCTTCGCGGAACGGACCGCGATCAATACGCCGCTGCAGGGCACAGCCGCCGACCTCATCAAGCTGGCAATGATTCGCATCGATCAGCGACTCGCAAAAGAGAAGTTGCAGACCCGCATGACGCTGCAGGTCCACGATGAGCTGGTCTTCGACGTACCGGAAAAAGAAATCGAGCCTGTCAGCGAACTCGTCCGCCACGAGATGGAGCACGTCCTCGAACTGAGCGTGCCGCTGGTCGCGGATGTTGGCATCGGCCCCAACTGGCGCGACCTCTCCTGATCACTCGCC
The DNA here is from genome assembly GCA_049585375.1 of Acidobacteriaceae bacterium. GTDB lineage: Bacteria > Acidobacteriota > Terriglobia > Terriglobales > Acidobacteriaceae > Palsa-343. Next base: position 14,725 of record JBAUZR010000311.1, on the reverse strand, counting down.
CAGCTCGGATTGGATCGCCGCTGCGATGCGGTCGGCATGCCGGCGCATGGCCTCTTCCGATTCCGCCTCGATCATGACCCGCGCCAGCGCCTCTGTGCCCGAATAGCGCACCACCACGCGGCCGCTCTCTGCCAGCTCTGCCTCCGCGTCGCGGATGGTCGCCGCCACCGTCGCAATCTGGTCCAGCGGCTTCTTCTCGCGCACCCGCACGTTCACAATCACCTGCGGAAACACTTTAAGATCGGCGATCAGATCATGCAGGGATTTGCCTGAGCGCCGCACCACGTCCAGCACCACCAGCGCGGTCAGCAATCCATCGCCGGTCGTTGCGAGATGCGGAAACAAAATATGCCCCGACTGCTCGCCGCCCAGCGACGCATTCTCTTTCCGCATCCGCTCCAGTACGTATTTGTCCCCCACCGGCGCCCGCAGCATGCGGATGCCATCCCTGCGCAGAGCCGCTTCCAGCCCCATATTCGACATGGTCGTGGCCACCACGGTGTCGTTGCGAAGCATCGACCGCCGCTGCATATCGCGCGCGGCCAGCAGCATGACGGCATCGCCGTTCACCACTTTGCCATGGGCATCTGCAAACATGGCGCGATCGGCGTCGCCATCGAAAGTCACGCCCAGATCCGCTCCCGCCGCCTTCGTTTCGGCAGCGACCACCTCCGGGTGCAGCGCTCCGCAGTTCGCATTGATGTTGCGCCCATTCGGAGCATCGTGCGTGATCTTGATCTGCCCCCCGAGCTCCGCAAACAGCTCCGGGGCGATGGCGGAGGCGGCGCCATTGGCGCAGTCCAGCACTACCCGCAGCCCGTTCAGATTCAGCCCAGGCACTGCTGCCCGCAGGAACCGCTCATAGTCGGCGCGGTACTTCGCATCGACGGCGGGCGCGGAATGCTTCTCCGTCGTCCTTGGTGTTTCCAGGCGCCGGAAGATCTCCTCCTCAATCCGCAACTCTGTCTCGTCCGGCAATTTGTAACCGTCGCTGGCAAAAACCTTGATGCCGTTATCCTGCCAGGGATTGTGCGAGGCAGAAATGACGACGCCTGCCGAAAATCCATGCTGGCGAGCCAGGTATGCGATGCCCGGCGTGGTGATCACCCCCGCGTTTTCTACGCGCGCTCCACCCTCGGTCAATCCAGCAGTCAGTGTCCCGGCAATCCAGTCGCTGGACTCGCGCGTGTCCATCCCCAGCAGAATGCGGGGCGCGCCGTTCCCGCCCTTCACCTGATGCGCCAGCGCCAGGCCTACAGCGTCAATCGTCTTTGCATCCAGCGGAGCTTCGCCCGCCACAGCACGAATCCCATCCGTACCAAACAGCTTGCTCATTGTCCCGGGTTTTCTCTTTCCACCTGGCTCACCCGGCTGTGTATGCGGCCGCGGGCCAGACGCGTGGTGATCGATTGTCCTTCTGTCACAACTTCACTTTCTCTTATCAGCCGTCCCCGCTCGTCGTACACCAGCGCATAGCCTCGGCCCAGCACGGCCAGAGGAGAAAGCGCGGCCAGTTCTCGCGACCATCCGGCTTCCCGTTCCCGGCACGAGCGCAGCCGGTCCCGGACAAGACGCCGCATGCCGTTCTCCAGAGCGGCCAGCCGTTCGCGCGCCGCCACCGTCCGCCAGCCGATGTCCTGCTGCTGGAGGCGAGCCGCCAACTGCTGCCATCGGTCGGCCATTATCCGATGCACCGCCCGCCACGTCAGCTCCATGCGCAGGCCCAGATCGTCGATGCGCTGCTGCTTGCGGCGCAGCTGATCCATCTCCTGCATCAGAATGGACTCGACGCGTACCCGCGCCAGCGCATTACGCGCCTGCATCAGCCGATACCGGCAGGCTCTCTGCAGCCGCTGATCCATCTCGTATACGCGCTCCGCGACGTTGTGCAGAGCCGCAGTCACAATTTCCGCCGCAGCCGACGGAGTCGGCGCGCGCAGATCCGCAACAAAATCGGCAATGGTGAAGTCCGTCTCATGGCCGACCGCCGAGATCACCGGTAGCTCCGAGGCGGCAATCGCCTCAGCGAGCCGCTCGGTATTGAACGGAGCCAGATCCTCGAGCGAACCGCCGCCGCGGGCAATCACAATTACGTCCACTTCGCGCGTGCGGTTGAACCAGGCGATCCCCGCTGCGACTTCGGCCGCGGCCGTCTCGCCCTGCACCACCGCCGGGTAAAGCAGCACGTGCAGCGACGCATGCCGGCGATTCGCGATGTTGAGAAAGTCCTGGATGACCGCCCCCGCCGGCGAGGTCACAATGCCGACACAGCGCGGATAGAGCGGCAGCGGCTTTTTCCTTGCCGGATCGAACAGCCCCTGCGCTCCCAGCCGCGCCTTGAGCTGCTCGAAGGCGATCTGCAGCGACCCGGCGCCCACCGGCTCCAGAAATTCCGCCACCAGCTGCATCTGCCCGCGCTGTTCGTAGACCGAGACTTTGCCGCGCAGCACCACGTGCAGTCCGTCCGCCGGCTTGAACCGCAGCAGTGACGCCTGGCGGCGGAAGAGCACTGCCGGCAGCTGCGCCTCTCCGTCTTTGAGCGTGAAGTAGACGTGGCCCGAAGGAGCCGAGCGCAGGTTGGAGATTTCGCCCTCCACCCACAGGTCGCCGTACTCGCGCTCAACATGCAGGCGCACTTCGCTCACCAGGTCCCCAACCTGCCAGATGCGCCGCGTGACGGGCGACTCAAAGCTGAACCCGAGCTGCCCCTGGCTTCCACGTGGCGGGTTAGGCGATGCGCTCACCCTGCGAGTATAGCCGCCGGCGCTGCCGGTATCGCCGCCGGCGCCGCGAATATAGCTGCGCCGCCGCGACTATAATCGCGGCTCCATTTGAAAACACCGCCCCGCATCCGGATAATGGGCGAATCTCCAACTTCGAGGATCCGCATGCTGCATCGCCTCACCCTGGCTGCCGTTGGTCTCTCCGTCTGCCTGTCTCCTGTAGCCTCCGCCTTCGCGCAGAGCTTCACCCTGCAGCAGGTAATGAGCGCGCCCTTCACATCCGAGCTGCAGGCCGCTCCCCAGGGCAATCGCCTGCTGTGGATCGCCAACCAGGAAGGCAAGCGCAATATCTGGGTGGCCGAAAAAGTCGGCAGTGCCTGGACCGTGCATCGCGTGACCAACGACGATGCCGACGATGGAATCGATCTGGGCAACATCGTCTGGACGCCCGACGGCGAGAAGATCGTCTACGTCCGCGGCGGCGATTTCGAATTTCCGGAGGACCCGTCGCCGAATCCGGCGATGCTCCCGCAGGGCGTGGATCAGGAGGTCTGGGTGGTTTCTGCCGGCGGCGGCGACGCGCGCAAACTCGCCGACGGACGCTCGCCCGCCGTCTCACCGGACGGCGCAACCGTCGCTTACCTGGATAAGGACCAGATCTGGACGATCGATCTGCGCGATGCTTCGGCCAAACCCATGCAGCTGCTGCACACGCGTGGGCGGCTCGACTCGCTTGCCTGGTCGCCCGATGGCAAGTATCTCTCGTTTGCCAGCGAGCGCGGCGACCATGGCTTCATCGGCGTTTATTCGGTCGCCGATCACACGCTGCGCTATCTCGATCCCTCCACGGAGATCGATCGCGATCCTGTCTGGTCGCCGGACAGCCATAGCATCGCTTTCGTGCGAATCCCCCCCGATACCTCCGGCGTCAGCTTCAAGCCGCGCCGCACCGCGCAGCCCTGGTCCATCATCGTTGCCGACGCGGCGACGGGTACCGGTCACGCCGTCTGGCACGCGCACGATGGCCAGGGCAGCGTCTTCCACGGAACCGAAGCTGATCAGCAGCTCTACTGGAGCGCCGGCAACCACATCGTCTTTCCCTGGGAAAGCACTGGCTGGGTGAATCTGTACTCCGTTGATGCCAACGGTGGCACCGCGACCGATCTCACTCCCGGCGACTTCGAAGTCGACTACATCGCGTTCAGCAAAGACCGCCGGACGCTCGTCTACTCCTCGAACCAGGACGACATCGATCGCCGGCATCTCTGGCAAGTGGCCGCTGACGGCGGTTCGCCGCGTGAGCTAACGCATGGCGAGGGTCTCGAGATCATCCCGGTGGTCGAGCCGGATGGTACCGTCGCCGTTCTTCGCTCGGACGCCCGCCTGCCGCTGCGCCCGGCCATCGTCTCGGCGAGTGGATCGATGCACGACGTGGCCCCGCAGATGATCCCCGCCGACTTCCCTGCAGCCAAACTCGTGGTCCCGCAGCAGGTCATTCTTTCCGCGGCCGATGGAATGAAGATTCACGGCCAGCTCTTTCTGCCCGCCTCCGCTGAAGACGGCCAAAAGCATCCAGCCATCGTGTTTTTTCATGGCGGATCGCGCCGCCAGATGCTCCTCGGCTGGCATTACATGGACTACTACTCCGACGCCTATGGGATGAACCAATATCTCGCCAGCCTTGGGTACATCGTGCTCTCGGTGAATTACCGCAGCGGCATCGGTTACGGACTCGATTTTCGCGAGGCGCTGAATTATGGAGCAGCGGGCGCCAGCGAGTTTAATGACGTGCAGGGCGCGGGGTTATATCTGCGCAACCGGCCGGACGTGGACGGCGCGCACATCGGTGTGTGGGGCGGCAGTTACGGCGGCTATCTCACGGCGCTGGCTCTGGCCCGAGCCTCTGATCTCTTCGCCGCCGGCGTCGATTTCCACGGGGTCCACGACTGGAATCTCGAGCTCGGCAACTGGCAGCCGGATTACAACCCCAATGCCGACCCAAATGCCGCGCGCATTGCCTGGGAGTCGTCGCCGCTGGCTTCAGTGAAGGACTGGAAGTCTCCGGTGCTGCTCATGCAGGGCGACGATGACCGCAACGTCCAGTTCTCGCAGACGGTCCGCCTCGCCGCCGCTCTGCGCGCTCAGGGCACGCCCTTCGAGGAGCACGTCTTCCCCGACGAGATTCACGGCTTCCTGCTGCACAGTTCGTGGATGACGGCCTACGGGCTGGAGGCGGACTTCTTCAACCGGCACCTGAAGCCGCAGCCCTAGCGCGTTAGTGAAAGTCGTGCGAGCGCACCTCGACGGCATTGTCCGCCAGTGGGGTGAGCCGCACGGCTTTCACATGAACCACTCCATCCTGATTCTGTAGCGGCCCCTCCACCAGCAAAAACCGCGAGCGCGTGACCACCACCTGGTTGCGCTCGTACATCGCCGGCGTCACGATCACATTCGCGATGCCCGTCTCATCCTCCATCGAGAGAAAGACGAACCCTTTTGCAGTACCAGGCCGCTGCCGCGCGATGATGCATCCTGCGGCGCGCACCCACTCGCCATCTTTCCGGTTCCGCAAATCCTCCGCGGAAAGAACCCTTTGCCGCCGCAGCGCTGCTCGACGATACGCCATTGGATGCCTGCCGGTGGTCAGCCCCGTCCCCGCATAATCCGCCACCAGGCGCTCTTCGGCTGTCATCGCCTGCAGCGGCGACATCTCCGGCGGATCCGCCAGCAGCGCCCCCGAATGCGTCAGCAGCGGCCCCTCCGGCTTGCCCGCGCGTTCCACCTGCCAGAGCGCATCGCGCCGGTGTCCGATACCCGCTACATGATTCAGCGCGCCGATATTGGCCAGCACCGCAATTTCCTTGCGGTTCAGCCCCGGCACGCGCAGCGCCAGCTCGTCCACTGAGCGGAACGGTCCGTCCTGCCGCCGCGCCATCGCGATAGCCTCACCCACCTGCTGCCGCAGCCCGCGCGCATAGCCCAGCCCCAGCCGCAATGACAATACTCCCTCGGGTTCATGCTCGACCGTGCACGCCCAATCCGACTCCTGTACGTCAATCGGCCGCACCCGCAGCCCATGCCGCTGCGCATCCTTCACCAGCACCGCCGCCGAGTAGAAACCCATCGGCTGATTGTTGAGAATCGCGCACGTAAAGGCCGCCAGGTACTTCACCTTAAAGTACGCCGACGCATAGGCCAGCAGCGCAAAGCTGGCCGCGTGCGACTCAGGAAATCCGTACAACGCGAAGGAGCTGATGGCCTGCACGATCTCGTCCTGCGTGGCCGAGGCGATATTGTTCTGCGTCATTCCGCTGCGCAGCTTCACCTCCAGATCCTTCATGCGCTGCCACGACCGCCGCATGCCCACGGCGCGCCGCAGCTCTTCCGCCTCCGCTCCGCTGAAGTTCGCCACCGTCATGGCGATGCGCAGCAGCTGCTCCTGGAACAGCGGCACACCCAGCGTCCGCCGCAACACCGGTTCCAGTGAAGGATGCGGATACGTCACCTCTTCTTTCTTCTGCCGCCGCCGCATGTAGGGATGCATCATTTTGCCCACGATCGGCCCCGGCCGGATGATCGCCACCTGCACGACGAGATCGTAAAACTGCTCGGGATAATTGCGCGGCAGCGAGGCCATCTGCGCGCGGCTCTCAATCTGGAACATGCCCACAGTGTCCGCCTTCTGCAGCACCGCATACACATCCGGATCCTGCGGCAGATTCGCCAGATCTACCGAATCGTCGTAGTGCTCCGGAATCAGCTCCAGGCAATCCTTGATCACCGCCATCATGCCCAGCCCCAGCAGGTCCACCTTGATGATCCCCAGGTCCGCGCAGTCTTCCTTATCCCACTGCACCACCGTCCGGCCGGGCATCGATGCGCGCTCCAGTGGAACCACGTGGTTCAACTGCCCCTGGCAAATCACCATGCCACCCGAGTGCTGTCCCAGATGCCGTGGCAGATCCTGCAGGCGCACGCACAAATCCAGATACTTCGCGATGCGTGGATGCTGCACGTCAAACCCGGCATGATGAAATGAGTTCGCCATGGTGTCGTTTTCCCCGCGCCACTCCCACTGGCTCACCAGGCTGGTCAGACGCCCCAGCGATTCGGCGTCGAAGCCGAGTGCCTTACCCACCTCGCGCGCCGCCGACTTGCCACGATAGGTGATCACATTCGCCGTCATCGCCGCGCCCAGCTCGCCGTAGCGCTGGTACACATACTGGATCGCCTGCTCGCGCTTCTCTTCCGAGGGCAAATCGAGATCGATGTCCGGCCACTCCCCGCGGTTCTCGTTCAGGAAGCGCTCGAACAGCAGTTCCATTCCCACCGGGTCGATCGCCGTAATCTCCAGCGCATAGCACACCGCGGAATTGGCCGCGCTGCCCCGCCCCTGGATCAGGATCCCGTTCCGTTTGCAGTACTGGACAATGTCCCACACGATGAGGAAATATCCGGCAAACCCCAGCTTCGCGATCAGCGCCAGCTCGTGCTCCACCTGCTTTTTCGCCCGCTCCTGCAGATCGTGTTTCATCCGGCCGTAGCGCAGGCGCACACCCTCCTCCACGCGCTTGCGCAGGAAGCTGTCCATCGTCTCCCCGTTGGGGACAGGATAGTGTGGAAATTCGTAGCCCAGGTCGTCCAGCTCGAAGGGCAGACGCTGCGCGATGTTCAGTGTGTTCTCCACCGCGTCGGGAATATCGCGGAAGAGCGTCGTCATCTCCGCCGCGTTGCGCACGTAGAGGTGGTTGTTCCGCGATAGGAGCCGGCCTGCGTGGTCCAGATCTACGTGGTTGCGAATCGACGTGAAGACATCGAGAACCTCGCGATCCCCCGGCTTCGCATAGCGCACGCCGTTGGTCGCGACAACCGGCAATCGCAGCGAGCGCGCAATGCGCAATGCCGCCTGATTACGCGCCTCTTCCTCGCGTTCCTGGTGCCGCTGTAGCTCGACGTAGACGTTCTCGCGCCCGAACAGCCGCGTCAACTCCTCCACTACTGCGCGGCCTTCCGCTTCCCCGCCCCGCGCGAGCGCTGCCGCCAGTGGACCCTCCTCGCCGCCCGTCAGGCAAATCAACCCACCGGCATACTGGGCCAGATCGTCGCGGGTCGCCGCACCTTCAGTCTTCGTTGTCTCGCGCATTTTGAACTGCGTGATCAGCTGGCACAGGTTTTGGTAGCCCACACGCGACGCACACAGCAGCGGCAGGCGTGCCGGCTCTTTCGGAAACTGATGTGGCAGCCATACAGGCGGCGTGAGCCGCGAGCCAAAGGCTGATGTCGCCACCTCTACCCCCACATGCGCCCGCATGCTGTTGCGCTGGGCGCTGGCGTGGAAGCGCGCCGACCCATACACGCCGTTGCGATCCAGCAGCGCCATCGACGGCATCTCCAGCTCCAGCGCGCGCTCGATCAGATCCTCCGGCTGCGAGGCGCCCTCGAGGAACGAAAACGCGCTGGCCGCGTGCAACTCGATGTAGCGCGGCAGGTGGAGAGTGCTAGTCATACAGCTCCTCCATCCGCCAGTCCCCCGTGGTCGCCGGCCGCAGCGGATTCCGCGCCAACCCACAGCAGATTGTCGTGCCATCCACTTCGCAGCGGGCCACCACATCCCACTTCTCCATCGACCAGCACTCGACGCCCCACCAGTTGCCGGAAAAGAACCACGGCCCCCAGGCGCGCTCCACCCCATAGCGCTTGCCGCGAAAGAAAAACGAGTCGGGCTTGCGCTCCCGCAGCGTCACCGTCACCGGTTCCGGCGGACGCAGCTTTCTCCGCGCGGAGCGCGCCTGTGCCTGCGGAGCTGGAATCGCCGCCGTCTTCTCAGGAATCGCAAATGGCTCTATTCGGAACGCCTCAGCCTGGTGCGTGTCCTCGAGCACCGCGCGCCCTACACGTCCGTCGCCGACGACCCCACGCAGACGCGCCAGCGTAACGTCCAGCCGATCCGGCTCTGGCAGCTCCGGCGTGAACAGGCCCATCTGCACCTTGCTGGTGCTGCCCGGCTCCGCGCTCAGCTTGATGGCCAGGATCGCCGCAGGTGGCGGATGTCCCTGCAGATCGAGGTGCAGCAGCCGCAGCCACAACCGGCGATCGTTGCCAGGCAGCGCCGGACGCACGGTTCTCGTATGCACGCTGCCGCCGTCGAGCCCCAGTTCCACCGTCACCGACGCCAGCGCCAGCAGGTTCGACGCCACCCGCGCGATCAGATGATCCAGCAGCACCCCCAGCACGAAGAGCAACGAGTCCAGCAATTCGACCGGCGCATCGAGCTCCATCTGCTCTTCCAGCGCTAACACCGGATCCGCGGGAATCAGCAGATGCGACGCTTCCCCCCGCGCCATTTGCCGCAGCCGCCGGCCCTCCTGCCCCAGCCGCGCGATCAGCTCTTTCTCCGGCAGCTCGGCTAGGCCGCCCAGCGTAGCGATGCCCCACCGCGCCAGCGTCTCCGCCTGCTCCGGCATCAGCGGCAACACGGTCAGCGGCAGCGGCGCCAGCATCGCTGCCTCATGCCCCGCGGGGATAATGGCCACGCGCACCGGCAGGCTCCGCGCCAGGCAAACCGCCGCCTGCAGATTGCGGCTCACCACCACCGCCGCCCGCAGGCCCAGCGCTCCCATGCTCTGCAGCAGCCGCTTCGCCAGAGTTTCCGGCGGACCGAACAGCTTCTCCGTCCCGGCGATGTCGAGCACGCCGCAAAAGCAGCCCTCATCACTGCGATCTTCCACCCGCGGCGAAAATCGCCCCGCCGCCTGCAACAGCGCGGCACGAGCGCTGGCCTCCTCGGCCCGAGCGCGCGGCAATAAAGCCACCGTGGGAAACACCTCCATCTCCGCCCGCGTCATGCCGGCTTCAACGCCCAGCGCATGCGCGCGCGCATTCTTTGAGCAGACCCACTGCCGCGGCGCCTCTCCCTCCAGAACTGCCACCGCCCGCTCTCTCAATTCCGGCCGCAAACGCACCATCGCCTGCGCTGGAAACTCCCGCACATACACGCACGCGTATAGCTCGGCCGGCCGGTTCATCGCGATTCTCCATCCGAGCCGTTGGCTCGCTCCGCCCACGCCGTGCGGCTCTGCCATCGCACCGCATTCCCGGAGCTGCGCGGCCACTGCGTCCGCCCCGTCGGATCGCTCTGTGGCGGCTTGCGACTGAACTCCGTCACTGGCGCGAATCGCTCCCGCGCCGTCTCCACGCAGAACTCCGCCCCGGTCAGCACGGCCGCTCCCTCGTCCAGGGCCTCACCCTGCTGCATCCGGAGCACCAGCCCCGCGCTCGACTTCGCACACGCCTGCTGCGTCAGCAGAACCACGCAGGCCTGGGTCCGCTCCGCCGCCGCCCGGTAGCGGAACCACGTCGCCAGCGGCACCCGCAGCGCAAACTCCGGCATAACTGACCCCATGTCCAGCACAATGGCGCTGAAGCCCCCCGCCTGCAGCAGCAGATCCGTCGCCCGCAGTGCCTGATCCAGCCGTGACCATGGTTTCTGCAGCGGCACCATCCGCACTTCTCGCCAACCGCTTCGTTCGGGTACAGCTTTACCGGCTGCGGAAGATTGCGCTTTTGTATCAGGGCATGACTTTAGTCGTGCCGATACCGCCTCCAAAGAAGATGAGGCTTTAGCCCCTGAGTCCCGGCGCCGATGCGGCTGCGGCTCCGCGCATCGCGGCGCAAACGACGGCTCCTCATGTCCGACACGTGTCGGACATTTGTCTGACGCCGCCGGCCTGGCCTGCGCCGCCCCTCTGCACCGCACCCACAGCAGCCGTGCCAGATCCACTCCGCTGGTCGCGGCGCTCTCCGGATCGAGCGTGTCCGACACATCCACCCAGGCGCACACCCGGCCCGCCTGCGTCAGACCCGCCACAAACGCCAGCGCCAGCGTCGTCCGGCCCGAGCACTCCGGCCCGGCCAGCTCACTGATCGCACCCAGCGGCAGGCCGCCCCCCAGCGCCGCATCCAGCGTCGGAATTCCTGTGAACGCCGTCGGACGAATCACCCTCGGCGCCGGTGTCAGCGCCGACGGAATCCGATCGGCAAGGGCAGCTTCTATCTGGAGGCGGAGCAGGTGGGCCGAAGACATACTAACCTCGTCTTCGCCTTATTTTCGCCTAACCTCTGCCTGCTCGCAACCAGAGAAATCCACAGGCCTGTTCCGTCTGTTCCCTGCTCCCTGTACCCTGTCTCTTCCAGTGCTCACCCTCGAAACTCCGGTGCAGTTCGTTAAGGGCATCGGCCCTGCCATCGCCAAATCACTGGCAGAAAAGAACATCGTCACCGTCGAAGACCTGCTTCTCCACCTGCCCTTCCGCTACGAAGACCGCCTGAATCCCCGCGCCCTGAACGAACTCAAACCCGGCGAAACCGCCAGCCTCATCGGCGAGGTCCGCGGAGCCGCCCTGCTCCGCACCAAACGCATGCCCATTTTCGAGATGACCGTCGGACAGGGCCTCTCCTCGCTCAAGTGCATGTGGTTCCACGGCACCTACCTCGAAGGCAAATTCCATGCTGGCCAGATGGTCGCCCTCTTTGGCAAAGTCGATGCCTCCCGTTCTGGCCGCGGCTTCAAAATGATCCAGCCGCAGTTTGAAATCATCCCCGACCGGTCGTCCGACGCCCTCGACCGCCTCCTCGAGGTCGGCCGCATCACGCCCGTTTATGAATCCCTCGGCGGCAGCCGCCTTACTTCCCGGTGGATCCGCCGCGCCCTGTGGAACCTGCTCAGCGAGCTCAAAGGTGGCTTTCCGGAAACGCTGCCCCAATCGCTCCTCGAGCGTCTCCACCTGCCCAGCCGCGAAACGGCGCTGCGCGAAATCCATTTCCCCACCGCCGGCACGCCCATGTCCCAGCTCCAGTCTGCCGGCACGCCCGCGCATCGCCGCCTCATCTTTGAGGAGCTCTTCTACCTCGAGCTCGGCCTCGAGGTAAAGCGCCGCCGCTTCCAGGAAAAGACCGGCATCGCCTTCGAAACGTCGGACAAAGTCCGCGCCGCCATCCGGGAAATCCTTCCCTTTCATCCCACCGCCGCGCAAAAGCGCGCTCTGGGCGAGATCGCGTCGGACATGCGTCGACCTGTGCCGATGCGGCGTCTGCTGCAGGGCGATGTTGGATCGGGCAAGACCATCGTCGCGCTCCAGGCGATGCTCATCGCCATCGAGAACGGTCATCAGGCTGCGCTCATGGCGCCAACGGAAATCCTGGCAACGCAGCACTACCTTTCCGCTCGGCGCATTCTGGAAAAGTCCCCAAAGCGCTATCGCATCACGTTGCTGACTGGCTCGCTGGACGAGGACGTGAAGCAGCTGGCGCGACGACGCATTTACCAGGGTGAAACGGATCTGGTGATCGGAACGCATGCGCTGATTGAGGAGAAGGTCGAGTTCGCCAATCTCGGCCTGGTTGTTGTTGACGAGCAGCATCGGTTTGGCGTTCTGCAGCGGTTTCGGCTGATGAAGAAGGACAATGCCGAACCCGACGTTCTGGTGATGACGGCGACGCCGATTCCGCGAACGCTGGCGCTCTCGCTTTATGGCGATCTGGATCTGAGCGTTCTCGACGAATTGCCGCCTGGACGAACGCCAATCGTCACGCGCCAGGTTTCCGACGAGCGGTCGGACGAGGTTTGGCAGTTTGTCCGACAGCAGGTGAAGAAAGGTCACCAGTCTTACGTCGTCTATCCGGTGATCGAAGGCGCGAAGGACGATCAGCCGGAACTGGACTTCGCTCTGCCCGACGAAGCTCCGGAAGAGAAGCCGGCCAAAAAAGGCAAAAAGGCAAAGTCCGAAACCCAGGCGCTTTTCCCGAAGCTGCCGCTGAAATCCGCGACCGACATGTACCAACGGCTGCGGACGCAGGAACTCGCCGGGCTGCGCGTCGGACTTCTGCATGGCCGACTGGACGCCGATGAGAAGGACGTTGTGATGCGGCGCTTTCAGCGCGGCGAGACCGACGTGCTCATTTCGACGACGGTCATCGAAGTCGGCGTTGACGTTCCGAACGCGACGGTGATGGTCATCGAGCACGCCGAACGCTTCGGGCTGGCGCAACTGCATCAGCTGCGCGGACGCGTTGGACGAGGCGGCGCGAAATCGTATTGCATCCTCATGACCGGCGGAAAAATCTCGCCCAACGCCGAAGAGCGGCTGGCTGCTATGGTTCGAACCCAGGATGGATTCGAGCTGGCTGAGCTGGATCTGCAGCTGCGCGGTCCTGGGGAGTTTTTCGGGACTCGGCAGGCAGGTTTGCCGGATTTCCGGGTGGCGAATTTGCTTCGCGATCGAGAGCTGCTGGAGAAAGCGAAGGAGGAAGCAGCTCGGTTTTGCGACAAGTCCCTGAACCAAGCCACTGACGAGGAGAAGCGTCTCGTTTGGGCTCGGCTGAGGAATCCTTACCAGAGGAGATATGGTCTCGCCGAGGCAGGTTGAGTCGCCGATGGGTACCCCCCTGGGTTGCGATTCTATCAAGTCACTGATTCTGCGGGACCTGCAGGGTAATACCTTTTGGGTATTACCTTGCGGGAGTTGTTCCCGTTCCGGACTGGGTCCGATCAGGAGGAGGCAGTCTTCTCAAAGAGCGCGTTGCGGGCTCAGCCTGGGCCGGGCCGGAAAGGAAAAAGCTCTGTTCGCGAGAGGCGGACAGAGCTTTCCTTGTTTCCAGTTTGGGGTGCGATGGGATGGAAGGCAAGGAGAATTGGTGGCGCGGACGGTACGGGGGTACTGTGCGCCAGTGTTTAGAGTTTATGGATTAGAGTTTGAAAAATCCTGAGGAGAGTGCATGGCTGAAAACAATGCAGCGATTGTGCGGCGGTTTGCGGATGAGGTGATCACGCGAGGCGAGATCGACCGGGCGGGCGAGTTTGCCTGGGAGGATGTGGTGGAGCAGGTGCCGCTGCCGGGACAGGGTCCGGGACTGGAAGGGCTGAAGGACATCCTGCGAGCGATGCGGACCGGTTTCCCGGATATTGTCTTTGCCATTCAGGAGCAGATCAGCGAGGGCGATAAGGTGGCCAGCCGCTTCGAATGGACGGGGACGCATCGAGGGCCGTTCCTGGGGATTCCGGCGACAGGCAAGCCGGTCCGCGTGTGGGGCGTGGTGATCGACCGGCTGGTGGAGGGGCGGATCAAGGAGACGCGGATCATCATGGACACGATGGGGATGATGATGCAGCTGGGGGTGATGCCGGGGTAGGGCAGAGTTTAGAGGTTAGAGAGCGAATAGCGTATAGCGTTTAGCGTTCAGTGGGGCCGGCTCAGCAGGAGATGGCCACCCGTGCGGTCATTTTCGACTGGGGTCTTTCGACGAAACCAGGGAGTGGAACTCGGGGTGGGTGGTGAGGATGTGCTGGGCGACGGGGCACACGACATCGACCCTGAGGTTATGGTCTTTGGCGTACTGGAAGGCAGTGGTGACGAGTTCGAGAGCGAGGCCGCGTCCGCGGAGTTCTTTGGGGACTTCGGTGTGCCAGATCGTCATCCAGCCATGGCCGTCGGTTTCGAATTCGAGGTAGCTGGTTTGGCCGTCCTGTTCGATCTCGAAGCGGCTGCGGGTTACGGGGGTGGGGTCGGGCATGGGGGAGCTCTTATTAAGGATAGCGGGAACGTGGGAGGCAGCGTTCAGGTTGCGCTGGGTGGCCAATGAGGAGAGACGGCTCTTTCTAGCCGCTGGCGCGATCGATTCCCTCCGCGCGGAGATTTTGGATGACGCAGACAGCTCGTTTCGCTACGGGGGTCCATTCGGCTCCGCGCCGGGAAGTACCGAGAGCTCGTTGCGGCGCGTCGCTCAGGATGAGGTGTGTGTTTGGCGAAAAGGCGCAGGGGCTAAAGCCCATTCTTTTAAGATCGGCTTCGGCACGACTGAAGTCATGCCCTGATACAAAGGCGGGTCTGTTTCGTTCTCCTCCGGGGCTGAAGCCTCTCTTCCTTTTGAGCGTCATTCCACGGGCTGAAGCCCGTGGCTTTCTCCGTCGGCCTGCTGCGCAGGGCCGCTGGCGCGCAGGGGCTGAA
>JBAUZR010000310.1:0-12476 GCA_049585375.1 Acidobacteriaceae bacterium | reverse complement strand
CTGTACCCTGCACCCTGTACGCTGTACCCTGATAGAGAGATGGCCGATCAGCTTTACCTCAGTCTCTGGTATCCGAATTTCCGGCTCGACGCGCTGCCTGTCGCCATCGATAAGGTGATGGAGCAGTTCGTGGCGATCGGCGGCTCCGGGCGCGTCTCCGCGGCCACGGTTTATCCGATCTCGTGGAACGGGACCCCGACCTGGCAGCGCGTTTATCGCAGCGAAGCCGACGACGAGGAAGCCAGCCCCCGCGCTGTCATTGCCGCGGCCATGGAGAACGCCCACGACGATTACGCCTGGGAGTTCGAGATGATCTGGGAACTGTGGGTTCCGGAGCCCGCCCAAGAGGGGCTCGACACCATGTGGCGCCAAGAGCCGCGCGTGGTGCGCATCATCGGTTTCGGCCCGGAGTTCGATGAGGGCGCCTACGAAACGAACGGACACATCCGCGTCGATTTCGGACTGGACACGCCCTTCCTTTATGAAGGCATGGATCTGGACCAGGACGCGGTGGAGCGCGTGAAGCAGAATGTGCAGCGGCTTGTGGAATTCACTCACCGCGTTCAAAAGAACTGCGGCATTTCCACGCGGCTGCTCTGGTCGGAATCCGGTGAGAGCCTGGCGCGCAAGCTGATTGAGCGCCTGCAGCAGGTCAACTGACCCGTCAGGTTACGCCATTCGTATCGGTTCGCGTCCGATAATGTTGACGATGCGCGAGAACCGTAAGCAAATCACAATCTTCCTTTCATATTCTTATGTAACGATCCTCCACAGGAATGGGTCGAGACCGTTCCCGGGACCTGAATCTGCAGAGGGAGCCGAAACGGAGTGAGCGTACTCATTGTCGGTGGTGATGGTTACTGTGGATGGGCGACGGCCCTCTATCTGTCGGAACGCGGTTACAAAGTTGGCATCGTCGATAGTCTGGTGCGCCGGCACTGGGACCAGGGCCTGGGCGTGGAGACACTGACGCCGATTGCGCCCATCCGCCGGCGCATCGCGAGATGGAAAGAACTCACCGGGCGCGACATCGACCTCTTCGTCGGAGACATTACCGACTACCCGTTCGTGCAGAAATTTATGCGCGACTTCGAGCCGGAGACCCTCGTGCACTTCGGCGAGCAACGCTCCGCGCCGTTCTCCATGATCGATCGCGAACGCGCGGTGGCGACGCAGGTGAACAATGTAGTCGGGAACCTGAATCTCCTTTTCGCCATTAAGGAATTCAACCCGGAGATTCACCTGGTAAAGCTGGGCACCATGGGAGAGTACGGCACGCCCAACATCGATATCGAGGAGGGCTACATCGATATTGAGCACAACGGCCGCAAAGATCGCCTGCCCTATCCCAGGCAGCCCGGCTCCTTCTATCACCTGAGCAAGGTGCATGACAGCCACAACATTCAGTTTGTATGCCGCATCTGGGGCCTGCGTGCAACCGATCTGAACCAGGGCGTGGTCTATGGCGTGATCACCGACCAGACGCGCATCGACGAAGGGCTGATCAATCGCCTCGACTACGATCACGTCTTCGGGACCGCACTGAATCGCTTCTGCGTTCAGGCGGCGCTCGGGCATCCGCTCACGGTCTATGGCAAGGGTGGACAGACCCGCGGCTTCCTCGACATTCGCGACACGGTGCGCTGCATCGAGATTGCCGTCGCTAATCCCGCGGCTCGTGGAGAAT
The DNA here is from genome assembly GCA_049585375.1 of Acidobacteriaceae bacterium. Taxonomy (GTDB): domain Bacteria; phylum Acidobacteriota; class Terriglobia; order Terriglobales; family Acidobacteriaceae; genus Palsa-343. Next base: position 10,789 of record JBAUZR010000310.1, on the reverse strand, counting down.
TCCGGGTCTTTAACCAGTTCACTGAGCAGTTCAGCGTCAGCGATCTGGCGCAGATGGTGCAGGAAGTCGGCGCCGACGCGGGGTTGAACGTCGAGATTCGCAATCTGGAGAATCCACGCGTTGAAAAGGAAGAACACTACTACAACGCGAAGAACACGGCGCTGCGCGATCTGGGACTGGTGCCGCACTGCCTGTCTGACTCGCTGTTGCAGTCGCTGCTCAGCGTTGCCTGCCGCTACAAGAACCGCATCGATCCAGCCCAGATTATGCCGACGGTAACGTGGAGATAGAGACACCGGACCGAGTATCGAACCAGAAGCCCTTTGCGCTGCCCGAAAAACGGTTGCGGATCGCGCTGATCACGGAAACGTTCCTGCCGAAGATCGACGGCATTGTTACCCGCCTCTGTCACACCATCCGGCATTTGCATGGCAACGGCCACAGGGTGCTGGTGGTCGCGCCCAGCGGCGTCGAGGAGTTTGAGGGGGTTCCGGTGCACGGCGTGCCGGGATTCGCCTTTCCCGTGTATCCCGACCTGAAGCTGTCGGTGCCGCGTCCTTCGATCACGCGTGCGCTCGAAGAATTCCGCCCGGACATCGTTCACGCCGTCAACCCGGCGGTGCTGGGCGTCTCAGGGTTTTTCTACAGCGCCAGCCACCAAGTCCCGCTGGTGGTTTCGTACCACACGCACCTTCCGAAGTATCTGCAGTATTACGGGCTGGGCCGCCTCGAGCCGCTGATGTGGTGGGGCATGCGCCAGGGATACAACCGCGCGGACCTGATCCTGGCGACCTCCAGCGCCATGCAGAGCGAGCTCGAAGAACAGGGTATCCATCGCGTGCAGTTGTGGCGGCGCGGTGTGGACACCGACCGGTTCCACCCCTCGCGCGCCTCCTTGGTTATGCGCGCCCGCCTCACCGCGGGCCACCCGGAGGAGAAGCTTCTGCTTTACGTTGGGCGCCTTTCCGCGGAGAAGGAAATCGAACGCTGTCGCGAGGTGCTGGAGGCGCTGCCCGGGGTTCGTCTCGCGCTGGTGGGCGACGGTCCCCATCGCAACAAACTGGAGCGCTGTTTCGCTGGCACGCCGACGCATTTCACCGGATTTCTGGAAGGCGATGAGCTGGCTGCGGCCTTTGCTTCCGGCGATGTCTTCTATCTGCCTTCGCGCACGGAAACCCTGGGGCTGGTGCTGCTGGAAGCCATGGCTGCCGGATGCCCGGTCGTCACCTCACGCTCCGGCGGCACTTCGGACGTCATCCAGGATGGCATCACGGGGCACCTCTGCGACCCCGGCGATCCCCACAGCGCCATCGAGGCCATCCGGCGCATCCTCTTCGATGAGGCGCACCATGCCAACCTCCGCCGTCGCGCGCGGCAGGACGCGGAGCAGTGGAGCTGGTCCGCCGCTACCCGGGGGCTGGAAAGCTACTATCAGCGGGTGATTGGGCGCGAGCAGCGCCTGGGCCCGGAGATTGCCGAGCAGCGAGGAGCCGGCGCGCCCGTCGAGGTCATCTGCGATCGGCTGGCAATTTCCAAACAGACCTACCGCCGCCATGCGAGCGGCGCCCCAAGCGTCGCCTGACGCCGAACGTTACTGGATCCGGAGAATCCGCAGCGCCGCCTTGCGCAGCAGGTTTCCGCGCGCCGAGGGATTCGCGGGGGCAAAGGCTGAGGTCAGCAGCCGCACCGGCAAGGGTGGCCGCGCTCCCGCATCGGCAGGGAAGAGCTGGGTGAGCGCCCGGCGCGGATCGGTCCGGATCTGGTCCACCAGCGCGATACGGTGCACGCAGAAGATGGTGCAGTAGGGAGCGCAGGACTTCGGGGTCTTTGCCTCCCGGTCGATATCTTCCTGGGTGTACTGCGCCAGTGGCAGCGCCGGGTAACCCCTCTGGGCCATGCAGTAGTGCACCAGCCCGTCCTCGCAGATGTACAGGTGGCGTCCGCCGGCCGGACAGTGCCAGTCGTTGGGCTTGCCCATCAGCAGGTTGCGCCGCCATGGATTATGCCGGGCGAAATTAAACAGCGGCTTGGTTTCCCGCTCCACTGCCTCCAGCACGTCGCGCGATTCCTGATCGATGACCTGCATCTTGCCCGTCGGATCGTGCACGATCCCCGCGCTGCTGCCCAGCCCCAGCTCCTTCGCGCGCCGCTGGATGGTCAGCACGTCGGCGGGTTTCGACGTCCCCGCGCCGACCACCGAGTGGATATGCACCTGAAACTCGGCATACTGGGCCAGCCAGCGCAGCTTCTGGTCGAGCACGCGCAGGCTCTTCATGGAAACCTGGTCCGGCTCCACGTTGTCGATGCTGATCTGCAGCCGGTCCAGCCCCGCTCGGTTCAGACTTTGAATCCGGTCCACGCTCAACAAGTACCCGTTGCTGATCATGATGGCCATCATTCCGTGGTGCCGAATGCGGGCAATAATGGTCTCAATTTCGGGATGCAGCAGGGTTTCGCCCCCGGTAATCGTGACAACCGTCGTGCCAAGTTCCGCCAGCCGGTCGATTCGCCGCACCATCTCTTCCGTTGGAACGGGCTTCGAGAAGGTATCGAATTCGCTGCAGTAGGTACAGGCCAGATTGCAGCGGCGGATGGCTACTACATGCGCAAAGACCGGGTGATGCGGGGAATTGAGGGCCAGCGCGACCAGGCGAATCTCCCGGTAGAGGCGATGCCAGCGTTTCCCCGTCCGGCGCACCGTCACCACGTCCATCCCCACCCCCAAATTAGCGGTACCCGCAGCGCCGGGAACCGCTTCCAAGGAGTATAGGAGTGCTCGGTTAAGGGAATCTGACAGTCCCCGGGCCCAAAGAAGATCCCGCGACACCGCCCACCGAAATGGCGCATACTACGTCTAACACCGCAGGTTTCCGTGCGGATTCCTGCAGGAGGGTTCGCCCATGCCCGCCCCAAAGCTTACTTTCAATCTGTTGATCGGCGCTACCCTGGCCCTCTCCGGCGCCTTCGCCTGGGGCCAAAGCTCCAGTGGCACGACCCCTGCCCCCGCGCCCCCCTCCACCCCTTCGTCGGCTCCGTCTTCCGCACCCGCTGCGCCGTCTTCGGGCTCCGCTAACTCTCAGCCTGCCGCCGATACGGCAAAAGACTGATCCGGCCCGGTTCTTCATGAGAAGAACGGCGACGTCTGCTCCGACCAGCTTCCCGCTCCGCCTCCCTCCCGTAGCACGGATACCGCCGCGGTCCCCATCATCAACGGCAAGCCCTTCACCGACCCCGACGTGAACCCCTTCCCGCAGGTGCAGCCGCTGAAGGATGGGTCGATGCCCGGGGTAAAAACCGGCACCATCGATGACGTGAACGCCGTCGGCACCCGCAACATCGGCGGCCGCGGCATGGGCAACTGGTACTCGACCGAATCGGAAATCAAGATGGGCAAGCAGTACGCCGACATGATCGAGAAGAGCACCCGCTTCATCACCGATCCGGTGGTGACCGAGTATGTCAACCGTATCGGCCAGAACCTGGTCAAGAACTCCGACTGCAAGGTGCCCTTCACCATTAAGGTCATCGATACGGATCAGATCAACGCCATGGCCCTGCCGGGGGGTTTCTTCTACGTCAACTCCGGCCTTATTCTGGCCGCCGACGAGGAAGCGGAACTAGCCGGCGTGATGGCCCATGAGATCGCCCACGTCTGCGCCCACCATGCGGCCCGTGAGATGACCCGCGCCAACTACGCCCAGATCGGCATGGTGCCGCTCATCATGATGACCGGCTACAGCTGGACCGGCTACGGCATCTACGAAGCCGCCCAGCTGATGATCCCCGTAACCTTCCTGGAATTCTCGCGCGAGTTCGAGGCTCAGGCCGACTACCTCGGCATCCAGTACATGTATCGCGCGGGCTACGATCCGCAGGCCTTCGTCGCCTTCTTTGAGAAGATCGAAAACCTGGAGAAGCAGAAGCCCGGCATTGTGGCCAAGGTGTTTGAAGATCACCCGCAGACCCCGGATCGCATCGAGCACTCCGAGGAAGAGATCGCCACCATCCTGCCCCCGCGTGACGAGTACCTCGTCACCACGTCGGAGTTCAACGACGTGAAGGCCCGGCTGGCCCGCATTGAGAACAAGCGGCGCCTGATCGACAACAAGAAGGGCAAGCCGACTCTCCGTCGCGCCAGCACAACGGACGACAACGGCGACGACCGGCCGACCCTGCACCGCCGCGACGACACCAACAGCAATTAGCCCCGGGCTGGCTATTCCGTACCGCGGGCCTCGTCTTCAGGGCGAGGCCCGTTTTGCTTTTCTGAACGCCGCGTAATCCCTTATCTATCTTTCACTGTGTCACTGAAACTCCGCATCCAACGCCTCGATGAAGACGTTGAGCCCTTTCCTGATTTTCTATCTGGTTGTGAGTGTGGGTCCGCCTTCCGCCCATGCTCAGAATCCGTCCCTGCCGAATAGCCCGTCGCCCCGGGTATCCGCCCCCAGCCCGGATCAGTACGCCGCGGAGCGCGAGGAGACCTGGCGAACCCTGCCCACGGACTTCCTCCATGACCAGAAGGGGATCTGGCTCTTTCCGGTGCAGTTGGCGAAGGGCCGCTACTGGGTGCCCACCCTGGCCATCACCGGCGGCACCATCGGGATCCTTTACGCCGACCCGCACGTCATGCCCTATTTCCGTGATCACCAGACAGGCCTGGACGATCTGAATGACGTCTTCGATCCCAGCATCGCCGCCGGTGAGATCGCCGCGCTGCCGGCATCGCTCCTCGCAGCAGGGTATATTCGGCACGACCCCTACCAGGTCGGCACGGCTCTGCTGGCTACCGATGCCTACGCCGACAGCGCGGTTGTGGACCTCGCCCTGAAAGCCATCACCCGGCGCGTGCGGCCCGTTGATGTTCCCGCGCATACCCCCTTCACCGATACCTTCTTCAACTCCACCAAATCTCCCCTGTCGGGCAGCGGCTTTCCCTCGGGCCACGCGACGGCGGCATTCTCCATCGCCACGGTCGTTGCCATGCGCTATCACCGGCATCGCTGGGTCCCCTGGGCGGCGTACGGATTTGCCACCGCGGTCAGCCTCTCCCGGGTCAGCACTCTTTCCCATTTCCCGTCAGACGTCTTTGTGGGCGGGGTTCTCGGCACCACCATCGCGCGCTACCAGACGCTGCTCCCTCGCTGACGGCTTGGCGCTGTCCCACAAAAGTACCCAGCTTCGCCGCTCCGACGGACTATTGTTCCCGATGAATGGGGGGTGACAAAATAGGGTAGATTTGCGGAGCTTCGGGCTGGCCCGCCCGCGTATGAAGAAGATCCTGATGTGGACGGTCCTGGTGGTCGGGACGCTCTTCCTGACCAAGTACGCCAATGATGTCGCCCAGGACGTGCGCCCGCGCGGCGCCACGTTCCGCCTGACGAAACAAAAGGTCGTTTCCTGCGGCAATGGTCAGGTCGTCCTTGCCGGACCCGACGGCCCCACCACTCTGCGCGTCGACAACAGCTGGCCACCCTGCTCCACCTTCATTCCCAACCAGGATTACGACCTGTGGCTCGCACGCGGCGGCAAAACCGGCTTCATCACCATGGAGAAGTCACCGTGGTGGCGGACGGCGATGTAACGGACGACTCCGGACACAGCCTGCTCTCTTCGCATCTCTGAATACCGCACGTTCATCGAACTCGCATGCCTGCTCAGCAAGACCTGGATCTAGAACTGGCCCATTCTCTCGATAATCCCATCTGGAGCGCGCTCACCACGGATCATGCCGCGCTCGCCCTGGGCGACGAACACGCGCGCCGCTACCCGTCGGACATCGGTCCCCTGAGCGGAATCCCGGCGCAGTCACCGGAAAGCTATGCCTCCCTGGCACAACTCGCCGGCCCCGGTGGCGCCGCCTTCGTGGGCGCCGTGGCGCTCTTCCTGCAGGAGCCGCCCCGATTGCCCCAGGATTGGACGCTGCTCCGCGCCGGTGTCCTCGATCAGATGATCGCTCCACAGCCTCGCCCTCTGGCTCCTGTGGATTTGCCTGGAGTGGAGTTGCGCCGCCTGACCGCTGCCGACGCGCCGGCCATGGTCGAGCTGGCGCACCTGACCGAGCCCGGTCCGTTCCAGCTGCGCACCCTCGAGCTGGGAATGTTTTTCGGCATCCTGCAATCGGAACGCCTGCTGGCCATGGCCGGCAAGCGCCTCCACGTCCCCGGTGCCATCGAGGTCAGCGGGGTCTGCACCCATCCCGACGCCCGCGGCCGCGGCTACGCCCGCCTCCTCATGTCGCGCGTGATGGAGGAGATCGTTCAGGCAGGCCGCGTGCCCTTCCTGCATGCCTTGTCGACGAATGAGTCGGCCATCCGGGTCTATGAGAGCCTCGGCTTCGTGCGGCGCCGCTCCTTCGAGCTGGCCGCCATTCGTTACGATGGCTGAGGCGTTCTCTGCAGCCGCAGCGGAAGCCACAGAGGCCGTAAAAGAGAAGAGGGGCGAGGGCCAGCGGCCGCCGCCCCGCTTTTGCTCCCGTCCTTACTTCTGCAGTGAGTACACAACGTGGATCGTCGTCCTGACCTCCACTGGATTCCCATTCAGCAGAAATGGCTTGTATTTCCAGTCATGCACAGCGTCCAGTGCCGACTGCTGGAGTTCCGTCGGTCCTGACTTCACCGTCAGCTCCTTCACATTGCCGCCCCGGTCGATCACGGCGTCGAGCAGCACCGTTCCCTGGATCCTCTCCTTCTTTGCTTCTACCGGATACTTCGGCATCGATCCGCTGATTCTGTTTCCGGCCATCTCGCCGCTGGAAACATTAAGCGGTCCCTTCGGCTGCGCCGGAGCCGAGTGATCGGCCGCCGCAACCCCGTTCACATGCATCCGCAGCGCCAGGGCTGACCCGCATGTTGCGATTCCCAGCACAGTGCAGGCCACGATGACGAGCGTTCGCCGGACCCCGCCCATTTCTTTCCTTTTCTCGGTCAGTTGCATAAGTCTCCTCTCCAGCAGGTTGGTATCGAAAATCCCCAGCGTATGCGGAACGCGAGCCGGCAGGCTGCCGCCCACCGTCGTGGCCAGCCGCAGCAGCGACCGCGCGTACTGAGCCGTCCCCGTCATCTCGGCCGCGATCCGGTCGCAGGCCATCTCCCGGCTCGCCGTCACCTGCTCGCGTGTGAACCCGGCCAGCGGGTGATAGTTCACCGGCAATGCGAGCGCTTCATAGAACAGGTTCTTGAGAAAGTCATGACGCTGAATGTGCGCAAACTCGTGCGCGATCACGGTGCTCCGCTCTGGTTCCCCGACGCGTGCCAGCATCCCCGGCGGCAGCAGGATCATTTTGTTGATGAATCCCATCGTGACCGGGCCGAAAATCCGCGACGATGTCGCCAGAGCGACCCCTTCCACCCCAAATCTCTCGGCACAGCGCGTCCACTGCTCCGCGATCTCTGTCGTCAGACTCACGGTCACGGATTCCCGACGCAGGACCGCGAGTCGCGTCCACCGCCACAGAAAACGCATCGCAAACCACGCGGTCACCGCGCCATACACGAGCGCAGCGACCATCCACAGGTTGAGCGGCAGAGGACCCGTCCCCAGCACGGTTCCCGCTCCCATCGTCACCGACACATGCCCCGGACCGGCCGCGGTGCCCCACGGCAGGCTGATCCGCAGCCACTCAGCGGGAAGCAGGGAAAGCGCTGGCATCAGGGCCTCAGAGAGCAACACGCCCACCCACACTTTGTGCTCCGCACCCGGCCCCAGAGGCCGCGCCGCTCGTGCCGCCACCCAGCCGACCGCCGCCAACAGCGGAATCTGCCAAACCGAATTGACAAGGTACGTGAGCACCAACGATTCAAAACCGCTCATGACTCGCTCCCTTCTTCCTGGCTGAAGCGTTCCGTCAGCACCGCCAGCTTCCTGGCATCGATCTCTCCGTTCCTGAGCAGGCTCATTACCAGCGCTTCGCTCGATCCGCCGAACATGCGGTCGATCAGGTCGCGCACGCCCTGGCCCAGCGCCTTCTGCTCACTCACCCGTGCCGAGTAGACGTATGCCCGGCCCTCCAGCTCGCGTTTCAGCCGGCCCTTGCGCTCCAGAATGTTCAGCATGGTCTGCACCGTCGTGTAAGCCAGCGGCGGCTCCAGTTCAGCCTGCACATCGCTGACGTTGCTCGCTCCGCGCTTCCAGATCACCTGCATGATCCGCAGCTCCAGAGCCGTCAGTGCGGGCTTTTTCGTCCTTTTCATTTCTGAATCTCTTAACAGGTTAGGACAATAGCCCCGTTCGCTCCGGTTTGTCAACTAAGTGTTTAGGACATTTCTGTGGCCAACGCCCAAAAGGCGTCCCGCCAGGCGGCTCTCCGGGCCCTCGCTGCGAGTTATAACGGATGTGAGCAAAATTTCTTCGCGACGAGGTCTTCATGCGTTATCGCACTCTGGGCAGAACCGGTTTTTCCGTCTCCGAAATGGCCTGCGGCCTCTGGGGTATGAGCGGCTGGAGCGGCTCCGACGACTCCGAATCCCTGCGCACCCTGCAGCTCGCCGTCGATCTCGGCTGCAACTTCTTCGATACCGCGTGGGCCTATGGAGAAGGGAAGAGCGACGCCTTCCTCGGGAAGATCCTGGCCGCCAACGCAGACAAGCGGATCTATTCCGCCTCCAAAATTCCCCCCAAAAACCTCCGCTGGCCGGCGTTGCCTTCCTACGACTACAACGACGTCTTCCCCGCCGATCATGTCTTCGAATACGCGGACAAAATCCGCCTTGCGCTCGGCGTCGACACGATCGATGTTCTTCAGTTCCACGTCTGGGACGACTCCTGGACCGATCGCCCGGAATTCCGCTCCACCGTCGAAAAGCTGAAGCGCGATGGCATTGTGCACGCCTTCGGCCTGAGTATTAATCGCTGGGAGCCCACCAACGGCGTGAGGGCTCTGCGTACGGGCCTCGTCGACTGCGTGCAGGTCATCTACAACGTCTTCGATCAGAATCCCGAGGACGAGCTTTTCCCGCTTTGCCGTGAGCTGAACATCGGCGTCATCGCCCGCGTGCCGCTCGACGAAGGCTCGCTCGGCGGCAAGATGACCCGGCAGACGACCTTTCCCGAAGGCGACTGGCGTCGCGGCTATTTCAACCCGAAAAATCTGTCTGAGACCATGGATCGCGTCGACCGCCTCCGCGACGACCTCCCCGCCGGCCTCTCACTGCCCGACGCGTCGCTGCGCTTCATCCTGGCCGAGCCCGCGGTCGGCACCATCATCGTGGGCATGCGCAAAGAAGAGCACGTCCGCGGCAACCTTGCCCTCAGCGAGGCTGGCCTCCTCGACGCTTCGCTCGTGAAACAGCTGCGCCCGCACCGCTGGGAGCGCAAGCCGGCCCCCTGGTCCGACTAGCGCTGTTACCTGTGCTCTGCAACCCGCACCCTGTGCGCGGTTCTTCGTGACCGCCATCACTGAGCCAAACGGCGCTTGCTCTTATCCTGGTTCGTTCACCCCTCAGCGGGCGACGAACACGGGAGAGGTTATGAGTCTGGGAGCAATCACATTTACGGGCCTTGTGGCGGCTGTGGTTCTGATCGTTGTAGCGATTACCCTCATCAACAAATTCGCCAATTAGCGGTAAACGAGAAGTACGCGCCGCTCCGTCGATGCGGTCCTGCTTCTTTAGCGTTAGGTTCCGTCAGCGAACAGAAAGATCGGGGCGGCGGCCCTGCCGCACCACGTCGACGGTGGTCCCGGGCAGGTATCGGCCTCGGCAGGGTTAACATCGGTGGCATGGGGGTGTACAGGTTGCAAGGGCCTGCTCAACTCGCGACTGAATCGGTTTTCTGCTGAGGAGACGCCGATTGAGCGCCGCCGAAGAGCGGCAATTGACCGTCTGTGGGGTGATTCGTATGATGAAATCTGCATCCCCACACGGCGGCGTAGCTCAGATGGTTAGAGCGTGGGATTCATAACCCCAAGGTCGGTAGTTCGATCCTACCCGCCGCCACCAGATCCATAATTGAATCTCGATCCGCTGAAGATCCCTCGCTGCGTTCAGGACTGCGCGTCGCCCAAATCTCTTAAAACGCGACGAGCGCCACGCCCACGCACACAAAGATTGCCGCCATCCACCGCCGACGGTCCACATTTTCGTGCAGGAAGAACTTCGCGGCAAGCGCGTTGGTCACAAAGGTGAGGGAAGTGGCGGCAGGGCCGATCAGGCTCAGATCGCGATGGCTGAAGGCGTAGAGCAGCGAAAAGAAGCTCAGCGCGAGGCACACCACGCCCACTCCAAAGCGGCCGTTGGTCAGCACTGCGGCGACTGCGCCGGAGAACCCGCGTGCGGCACGGATATCATCCAGATCGCCAACCTGCCGCATCGCCGAAGCGGTGAGGATATCGCCGGCCGTTGCGGTGATCACGACTGCGGCGATCATCGCAGCGGTGGCCAGCGCCGCATGTGCCGGGTGGATCGGCATCACGGACCTACCTCCGCCTGCGCGACGCTCACAGGCTCCTCGCTTAAAGCCGTCTCGGGGACGCCATGGTCGGTTCGCGACGGCCCGCGGGTCACGAAGCCCACCCCTGCGGTGATGAAGACAATGCCCAGCCAGCGCAGGGATGAGACATGCTCGCGCAGCCAGAAGCGCGCCATCAGCGTCATGATCACGTAGCCGAGCGAGCTGGCTGGCAGCACGTAGGTCAGATCCGCCCACGAGAGCGACGCCATATACGACGCAAAGAAGCCAATGAGCAGCACGATCCCCGAAGCGACCCAGGGCGAGAAGATCGCGTGGATCAGCTCGCCAGGATGCGCCAGCGAGACGGGCCCGATGGACTTCATGCCGCGCGAGAGGAAGG
>JBAUZR010000309.1:0-4989 GCA_049585375.1 Acidobacteriaceae bacterium | reverse complement strand
GCTTTCGGGTCGCCTCACTCAAAATGACTAGACGAGCTCGCGGACGCGCTCGTGAGCGGTGGTGAGGACGATCTTCGAGCGGTTGGGCTCGCCGCGGACAAGGGCTTCAGCGAATTTGGCGGCCTGGCTGGCTTTGATTTTGGCCGGCATGGGCGGCATGTACTGGTCGACGACCGCTTCAATAAGCATGGGACCCTGGTTCGCGATGGCGGTGTCGAGCTGCTGCCCGCAGGCCGATGGTTCGGTGATCTGCATGGCGGTGAGGCCGCAGCCGCGGGCAATCGTAACGAAGTCAGCGGGGTAGAGATCCACGCCGTACTCGGGGTTACCAAGAAAGACCATCTGCTCCCACTTGATCTGGCCGAGGGTATTGTTTTTAATGACGATGATTTTGATGTTGAGATTATAAGCGGCGATGGTGATGAGTTCGCCCATGAGCATGCTGCAGCCGCCGTCGCCGATGATGCAGCAGACGGGGCGGTCGGGGTATGCAACTGCGGCGGCGATGGCATAGGGCAGGCCGCAGGCCATGGTGGCGAGATTGCCGGAGCAGCTGTGCATTTGTCCGCGGAGCGCGGGAACGTAGCGCGCCCACCATGTGGTTATAGTGCCGGAGTCGGAAGTGACGATGGCGTTGGAGGGCAGGCGCTTGCCAAGTTCCCAGCCGACGACCTGCGGGGCCATGGGCTTTGCGGGATTGGTTCCCCGTTCCTCCATCAGTTCCTGCCAGTCTTTTTTGGCTTTCTGAGCCTTCTTCAGGAAGCCTTTGTCGTGCTTTTTGAGCAGTGGCATGAGCGCCCGGAGGCAGGTGCGGGAGCTACCGATGAGGCCGACATCGGCGGGGTAGCGCAGGCTGATGCGCTGCGGATCGATGTCGATCTGGACGCACCTGGCCGAGCCGGGCTCGGGGAGGAATTCAACGTAGGGGAAGGAGGAGCCGACGATGAAGAGGGTGTCGCAGTCTTCGAGGGCGTCCTGGGAGGGCTCGGTACCAAGCAGGCCGATGCCTCCGGTGGTGTAGGGGCTGTCGTCAGGGACGGCGGCTTTGCCGAGCAGCGCTTTGATGATGGGCGCACCGAGCAGTTCGGCAATCTGTTCGAGCTCATCGGTTGCGCCGAGCGCTCCCTGGCCGGCGAGGATGGCGATACGCCTGCCGCGGTTGAGGATGTCAGCGGCATGCTCGAGATCGACCTGCGAGGGCAGGTTGTCAGAGAACGCGGGCGTCGCCGAAGTGTGGTGCGGCGGATTCCGCGAGGATCGTCCCTTCTTCACTTCCTGCACCTGGATGTCGACGGGGATGGTGATGTGGGCGACGCTGCGCTGCTCGATTGCTGTGCGAATGGCAAGGTCAGCGACGCTTTCCATGTGCGCGCCGCTCATGACGCGCTCGTTGTAGACGGTAACGTCCTGATAGAGCTTGTCGAGGGCGACGTCCTGCTGGGTAAAGGTGCCGATGAGGTCGGAGTGCTGCATGCCGGTGATGGCGAGCACGGGAGCGTGGTCCATTTTGGCATCGTAAAGGCCGTTGAGGAGATGAATACCGCCGGGGCCCGAGGTGGCGATGCAGACGCCGATGCGGCCGGTGAACTTGGCGTAGGCGCAGGCGGCAAAGGCGGCGGCTTCTTCATGGCGCACATGGACGAAGCGGATGCGGTCCTTGTTCTGGCGCAGCGCCTCGAAAACGCCGTTGATGCCGTCACCGGGAAGACCAAAGATCGTGTCCACACCCCAGGCAATGAGGCGTTCCACCAACATGTCGGAAGCGTTCATGGTTGTCTCCTCACTGGGTAGGAAGCGCAGCGAGGGCGGGAAGTTGGACGGGGAGGGAGAGGCCACTGCCACAGGCAGGCCACCGAAAATGCGCGAGTGCCAGGCATGAATGCTGAATCCTGGGTCGGTATGCCGGTGTACCGCGTTTGGAGGCCGGAATGGCAACCAGGCACCAGGTGGAAAAATTCTTCAAACGACAGAGGACGATCAGTGCATCCAAGAAGCAGGCCGGAAGCTGACCTGCACGACTGCACTCTTCTTTAACTGCCAACTCACTCTCTACGTCCACTCATTCACCAGGGGAATCAGAAAGGCATCGAGGAACAGGGATTCGTCATGAGACGCATGCTCAAGTTCACTCTCAGCCTGAGCGCGGCGCTGTGTGTCACAGTGCCAATGGCTCAGGCCGCCGCAACTTCGACAGGCCAGCCGAGCGGAAATCAGCCAGTGGCCTATGTGTATGTGTCCACGCCGGCAGGCAGCACGGGACGGAATGAGGTGCACGCCTGGACGGCAAGCGCCAGCGGCGCGCTCACGGCGATTCCTGGGACGCCGTTCCAGGAAAACGTGACGAGCATGGCGGTAAACGGGAAATTCCTGTACGGAGCGACGCTCAGCGGAACCGATGTCAATTCGTACCGGATTGAGGCCAATGGCGGGCTGCTATACGCGGTGACCACCAACATCACGCAGTACAACAACACGGACTGCGCCAGCACGGGATCGGTGTTCACGGATCGCACGGGCACGACGGTCTATAACATGGAGTACCGCGGGGACGCTTGCGCCAACAACACCTATCGCTCGTTCAAAACGGAGAGCGCTACCGGCGGGTTGCAGAACCTGGGCGAATCCGGGGGGAACTCCTGGCTGTACCAGCCGGCGAGCTTCATCGGAAACAATGTCTGGGGTTACTCGGCGTCGTGCCTGGGAAACATGTACTGGGGGATCTTCGGGTTTAAGCGGAGCAGCAACGGACTGCTGACGGAGGTTCCAATCAGCGCGCCGGCGCCTGCGCCGCCGAACGGGGAGTTTTTCTGCCCGTCGCAGGCGGCAGCGGACGGGGCGAATCACGTAGCGATTGCCATGCAGGCCGTGCTGCAGAAGAACTTCAGCTCCGTAGGCGCTCCCCAGCTGGCGGTGTACACGGCGCAGAGCAACGGGAATCTGATGACCACGAGCACGGTGGCGAACATGCCGCGGGCGAATGTGGGCACGCTGAGCGACCTGAGCCTGGCGCCCGATAGCAAGTTGCTGGCGGCAGCGGGAAGCGGCGGGCTGGAGATATTTCACTTCAACGGAGCGGCCCCGGTCACGCATCTGGGCGGCTTGCTGACTTCAGATGCCATCGACCAGTGCTTCTGGGATCAGTCGGGACATCTGTACGCGATCAGCGGGAAGGCCGGAAAGCTGTTTGTGTTTACGGTGACGACGAGTGGAGCGCACTCTGCACCGGGCTCGCCGTACACCGTAAATCACGCTGAGTATCTGGCGGTGTGGAGCAAATGACGGGGAGAGCAGGTGACGGGGTCGCGGTAAGCTCGGAGGCATGAAGACTCCCGAGCTGGAGAAGCAGGCGCGGACCGAGGCGATTGCGTCGCTGCGCCGGTACTTTGAAGCGAACATGCCGGAACCAATCGGGGAGCTGGCCGCAGGGCTGCTCCTCGATTTTTTTGTGGAAGAGGTTGGGCCGGTGCTCCACAACGCTGCGGTGCGTGAGGCGCAGGAGCGAATGCAGTTGCGGGTGGCGGATCTGGAGGGCGAGCTGTACGCCGATCCGTTCCAATACTGGGTTCGGGCGGCAGCGCGCAAGAAGGCGAAGCGCCAGGGTTAGGCGATGGCGAGAGATTGCAGGGTGGCGAAGGCCTGGCGGTCATGGCGGCCGGGATCGATTTCCAGCTCGATAGCGGCGATTTCGAGGAGATTGACCGAGTAGTCCTCGACTTCGAGTGTGGAGCCGCCGGGGCTGAAGTTCCACTGCTGGCGCGCGATAAGGCGGCGCTGGTTGGCGGCATCAATTGCGGAGAGACAAAACTCCTGGGAGCGCTGCTGGCGTTCGCTGAATTCGAGGCGAATGCGGCGCAGAGGGCGGGGCTCGTCAAAGCGAAGGCGGATGACCTGGGGACCGGGCGAGGCCGCGCGCCAGCAACCGTTGCCGTGTCCGCGGAGGGCATTTTCGAAGGGGTGCGAGGGATCTTCCGAGGAGATCTCGGCGGAGGCGACCCGTTCCAGATCGAGCCAGTTATCGAGGGCGGGACGAGGATCGGGGGTGGCGTGGCTCAGGACGGCTTTGCGCATGGGGAACCTCACGGAGTGAGATGCGCATGGGAGGCGAGAAACGGCTAGCCCGAGCGGGATCAAAGGTAATGCGGCAGCGATGAGCGCAGTAACCGCAAATTCGCTCCACACGGTCAGGCGGGCCTCACGGCTGTGGGATGTTGGCGAACGGCACCGGCTCCTAGACTGAACGCACAGGAGCCGGTGTATGCGGAACAAGCTGCGCAGTATCGGTGTTGGACGAGTCCTCCAGGTTTCCGGAGCGCTGCTGTTGCTGGGGGCGTGTCTGGCGGTGCTGGGTGCGGCGCTGTCGCGGAACGCGGCGAATCGGGATTTCATCTGTTACTGGAGCTCGGCGCGGCTGCTCAGGCAGCATGCCAATCCTTATGGAACGCAGGCGATTTTGGGGCTGGAGAATGCGGCGGGCGGCGGGTTTCGCGAGCCGTTCATCATGCGGAATCCGCCGTGGGCGCTGTTCCTGATTGCGCCGCTGGGGTATTTTTCGGCGCCGGTGGCGGGATTTCTCTGGCTTGTGACGCTGATTGGGTCGGCGCTGCTGTCGATTCGGCTGCTGCGCAGCGGGCCGGAGAAGCCGCCGCTGGTGGTGTATCTGTTTGCGCCGATTCTGGGGTGTGCGATGGCGGGGCAGACATCGATCTTTCTGCTGCTGGGTATCGCGCTGTTCTTTCGTTATCAGGAGCGGTGGACCTTCTGGGCGGGTATGGCGCTGGTACTGCCGGCGATGAAGCCGCACCTGTTCCTGCTGCTTTGGCCGGTGCTGCTCGTGCATGCCTGGAGAACGAAGCAGTTTCGGATTCTGGCGGGACTGGCGGTTGGACTGACCGCTGCGATGGGGGTCGCGCTGCTGTTCGATCCGCACGTGTGGACGCATTATCTGGCAGCGATGGGCGCTGAGCATATTGAAGGGCAGTATCTGCCGAA
>JBAUZR010000308.1:0-10181 GCA_049585375.1 Acidobacteriaceae bacterium | reverse complement strand
GGCCAGGCGCTCGTACTCGATATTGAGCTTGACGCGCCGGGCCGGATCGACCTCGATCATATCGACGAAGTTCCACGGGATGATCCGGGCGGGCAAACGGGTGGACAGGGACTCGATGGTGCGTTTTGGGAGGGTGCCACTGAGCAGGCGACGGACGGCGCCGCGGAGACCGACCTCGACTTCGGTCACGCGGAGCTGTTCGCCGGAGCCGTCGTTCGGCTGCCAGCGCAGGTTCACGTCGTTGACGCGGACGACTTTGCGGCCATGGACGTCGATGATCTGGCGGTCGAGGAGATCCTGGCGCAGGAGGATGAAGTTTTCATCGCCCAGCAACGGATTCAGGGTAGCGTCGGGACGCAGCGCGAGAGCGCCGCTGGGCGTCCAGTGGACATCCCGGGAAGAGACGAGCTCGAGGCCCTTGCGCGTTTTGAGGACGAGTCCGGCGACATTGCCGGCGTCGGCGCCAGTGCCCACGGCGACATCCCGGACGCGGCCGCGCATACGACCCTTCAGGCTCGTCACGGGCGTGCCGAGAAGAGCGGTCAGCGTCCGCGGAGAAGTTTCGTCAGACATGGGCCTCTTTCCCGGCTTGAGTGTATCAGCGGATCTCCGGCAAGCGGGCTGCAAATCGAAGGAAATGATGGGGCTCGATGAGGTGATTCATCGGCAGCTGGCAACGACGGAAGGCAGCGGCATGCACGGGTGGCATTTCCGGCGATGCCCCATTAAGCAGGGCCCGTCGGAGTTTCGATTGACTGGCCAGAGGTATCGACATAAACTCAGCGCTGGGCGCGTCGGCGGGAGAGAATACCGGCACTGCGGCCGCCGATGAGTTCACTTTTCGCCTTCCATGTCCTCAGGACCCACTGCATACGCACCGCATTCTGATCGAGTGAAGCTGGTTGTTGCTTCCTCGGTCATGCTGACGTTCATTTCTTTCTGGCGTGCGGCCGCGGTGGTGCTCAACGATCTGGGATCCTCCGCGTTCTATGCGGGCGGCATTGCCGAACAGGCGGTAGGGAAGGCCGCGCCATGGTTCATCCTGGGCGTGATGCTGTTCTCGTTCGCGGTGCGCGCCGTGTACGTGGAGAGCTGCTCCATGTTCACCCGGGGCGGCGTGTATCGCGTGGTCAAGGAAGCACTGGGGGGAAACTTCGCCAAGCTCAGCGTTTCGGCGCTGATGTTCGATTACATTCTGACGGGCCCGATCTCGGGTGTATCGGCGGGACAGTACATCGTCGGGCTGCTCAACGAGTTACTGGGGGTGGGAGCCGTTCACGGCTGGCTGCCCTCGTGGATGCTGCAGGGGGCGCACCGAGCGCTGCTGCTTCCCATTGACGAGACCTCCGCCGTCATCGCCGCCGCGGTCACGATCTATTACTGGTGGCAGAACACCAAGGGCATCGAGGAGTCTACGGACAAGGCACTGGCCGTAATGCAGGTGACCACGGTGATGGTCGTGCTGCTGCTGGGCTGGGGTTTTGTCACAGCTTTCCATCGACATTCGCCGCTGCCACCACTGCCGACGCCAGCCAACCTGCATTTTTCATCGGATGCGCTGGGCTTCCTGAGCGGCACCAAACTGGCCACGATGCTGGGATTGTTCGGCATCCTGATGGCCTTTGGCCACTCGGTTCTGGCGATGAGCGGCGAGGAAACCCTGGCCCAGGTGAATCGCGAGATCGAGCACCCCAAGCTGAAGAACCTGAAGCGGGCGGCGATCGTCATCGCGATCTACAGCTTCATCTTCACCGGGGTGGGCACGCTGCTGGCGACCATGATTATTCCGGACGCAGTGCGGGTCCCGGTGTATCGCGACAATCTGATCGCGGGCATGGAGATGTACATGTGGGGACCGCAGATGCTGCGCATCGTCTTCCGCGTGTTCGTTGTCATCGTGGGCTTTCTGATCCTGTCGGGTGCGGTGAACACGTCCATTATTGGATCGACGGGCGTCATGATGCGGGTAGCCGAAGACGGCGTTCTGACGGACTGGTTCCGCAAGCCGCACCGCCGCTTTGGAACAAGTTATCGCATTGTCAATCTGGTAGCCGGGATGCAGTTGTTCACGATTATCGTGAGCCGCGGCAACGTGATCATGCTGGGCGAGGCTTATGCCTTTGGCGTGATCTGGAGTTTCACCTTTAACTCCCTGGCCATGCTTGTGCTGCGCTGGAAGTATAAGGGTGAGCGCGGGTGGAAAGTGCCGGTGAACCTGCGTATCGGCAAGACCGAGATTCCCGTTGGGTTGTTCTGCGTCTTTCTGACGCTGCTGATGACGGCTGTCGTGAATCTGGCGACAAAGAGCGTAGCGACGGAGAGCGGCGTTATATTTACGGCGGCCTTCTTCACGATCTTTGCCATCTCGGAACGCAGAAATGCGAGCAAGCATCAGCTGACACAGCAGCAGATGAAAGAGCATTTCCAGCTTGAGCAGCAGGACACGATCGGGCGCGAGGCACTGCAGGTACGGCCCGGCGGTGTGCTGGTGACCATGCGCGATGCGAATAACCCATACGCGCTGAAGTGGGCGCTGGCGCGCACGCGAACCGATCAGCAGGATATCGTCGTCCTGACCGCGCGGATGATGGGAGCCGGCGGTCCGGAGTATGTCGATAACCAGATCTTCAGCGAACACGAGCAGATGCTGTTTACCAAAGCAGTGTCGGTAGCGGAGAGCTTCGGGAAACATATCTCCCTGCTGGTGGTGCCGGCGGGCGACGTTTTCGCGGCGCTGGTGCAGGCAGCCAACTCGCTGGAGGTGGCGGCGCTGATCTCGGGTTTGTCGACGAGAATGTCGGCCCAGGAACAGGCCTTTCACGTGGGACAGGCATGGGAGAACCTGCCGGAGCCGAAACGGCAGTTCACGTTCTATGTGGTTTCACCGGATGGAGAAGCGGAAGCCTTCCACATTGGGCCGCATGCGCCGGCACTGCGAGCCGAAGACGTGCAGCTGGTACACCGGCTGTGGCTGAACTTCCGGCGCGATCCGGAGATGCAGGGGCTGCACCACAGCGACATCGTGACCTACGCGTTGACGCGGCTGGCCATGGATTACGCGCGCGATAAGCAGGAGACACTGCGCAGCCTGCGCCGCTACACGCAGGATGGTAACCGGGATACACCACTGGGTATCGCCTATCGATCACCGTCCCGTGAAGACCCGTCGATGCCCGCGCCTCGGCCGTCGCCCGACGATGACGGCCACTAACTGCTCCACGACGGCTAAGTCGTCTTTCCCATCGCACCTCTGATTTGTCAGTCCCCTCCATCCGAGTTAGTCTCGACAACAGGGGTCCCTGAGGCCTTTGCCCGGAAAACAGGCGGCTTCTTATTCCGATTGTGGTGGAGGGTATGTGGAAGTTAAACAAATCGTTACGGAGCTGGAGAAAGAGATTGCTCGCCTGAAAGAGGCGCGGGCGCTGCTGGCAGGTGAAGGATCGGTATCCGGAAAGCGGGGACCTGGGCGACCGCCCGGAAAAGCCGGACGCAGCAGCTCTAAGAAGCGCCGGCTGACGCCGGAAGGAAGAAAGCGGATCTCCGACGCGTTAAAGCGCCGGTGGGCTGCGCGGCGCAAGGCAGCCAAATCCGTGAAAGCCGCATAACTCGGGACGGGTCCTGGGCGACTGAATGGATGGCCCCCAGGCCCGTCCTGCAGTTCAGAGGGTGCGCCGGAAGAGGCTGGTGGCGACGAGCAGGCAGGCGATGCCGAATCCGAAGAGAAAAAGTAAGTCAAACTGAATTGCCGCGAAGCCGCCATCCTTGATCAGGATGGATTTGAGGCCGTGGACCGCATAAGTAAAGGGATCCACGATGGCGATAGCCCGCAGCCACGGGGGAAATGCCGCAATTGGGTAGATCGCGCCGCTGGGAAAGAACAGCAGGGTATTCAGGACGCCGAACATCGCGCGCGGCACGAGCGGATCATCCACGCGCACCATCAGCAGGAACATCATTCCGTTAAATGCAATTGAGGTTGCAACGATCAGCAGAGCCAGCTGGACGACGGCAGCCGGATGAAAGATCACGCCAAGTCCGGCCAGCAGGGAACCAATGACGGTGAGAGAAATGCCGGAGAGAACCGCTTTGATGGCGCCGGCGACATTCAGTCCCATCACCAGCTCCAGTTTGGTAATCGGAGTCACGAGATAACCTTCGTGGACGCCGCGCGCTTTGTCGTCGATGTATAACATGCCCCCGCCGATCATGACGGAGACATACATGGCGAGCGCGATGGATCCGGCAAGCAGGAACTTCATGTACTCGACATACGGATAGAGTTCGATGGTGTCGAGCGAGATGGATGAGACGATTTTGGACTGGATCAGTGGTGCATTGAGGGAATCCACTACGGACTGCAGCTCGGTCTCAAGGCTGCCGCTGACAAACTGGTCGGAGTTATCGACGACGAGGCCGATCTGCGGGGAGTCGCCGGCCAGAACGCGACGCGAATACTGCCTGGGGATAATGACCGCGGCATCGATTTTGCCGGTGCGGACATCGGTTTTGGCGGTGTCTTCATTGGTATAGGGAATGGTATTGAACGTGCGGATGTTGGCCGCGACCGCGACAAAGGCTTCATGGACCTTGAGCGCCTCTTCGCCGTGGTCCAGGTCAACGACGCCCACGCGGGCATGGGTCACTTTGCCCCCGAAGGCATTGCCCAGGATGATGAGCTGCACGAGGGGCAACATCATGGACATGAGCATGAGCGCGGGGGAACGAAAGAACTTGCGCATCTCGCGCTCGACGATGGCCCACATGCGGTTCATGGCTGCATCCCCGGACGCGGCGGCATCATGAAGCTGAGGGCTTTGACCTGCTCATCGCGCAGCTGCCGTCCCGTGTAATAGACAAAGACGTCATCGAGGGTAGTGTTCTGGACGTTGAGGGAGCGGATGGGATCGCCGGCGGCGGTGGTCATCTGCACGAGCTGGGTGGTAGTGGCCGAGCCGTCGGAGGTCATGATGCGGTACTCGCCCGAGCCGTGCGACTCCACGTTGGTGACGCCGGCAAGCTGCTGGAGCCGCTCCTTGAAACTCTCAGCGTCGCGGCTGAATTTGACTTCAACGACGCTGGAGCCGGGAATGCTGGATTTGAGCCCCAGAGGGGTATCGAGGGCGACCAGCTTACCGTGATCGATGATGGCGATGCGGTCGCAGAGATTATCGGCTTCGTCCATGTAGTGCGTCGTGATCAGGATGGTCAGCTTCATGCGGGTGCGCAGACGGTCGAGCATTTCCCAAACGGCGACGCGAGAGACAGGATCGAGCCCGGTGGTGGGCTCGTCGAGGAAAAAGATTTTGGGGTCGTGGACGAGGCCGCGCGCGATCTCCAGGCGCCGCCGCATGCCACCGGAGAGCGTCTTGGTCTGAGCCTGCCGCCATTTGGTCAGATCGACCGCTTCCAGCAGGTCCGCGATGTTGCGCTCGCGCTGCGCGCGGGGCACGCCGTAGAGCTTGGCGTAGATGGAAAGGTTTTCTTCAACGGTCAGGTCGATGTCGCTGGTGAGGGCCTGTGGAATGACGCCGATGAGATGGCGTACGGTATCCGCCTCGCGCATCACGTCGTGTCCGGCGATGAGAGCTCGGCCTTCGGTGACCGGGATCAGGGTGGTCATCATACGGATGAGGGTGGATTTGCCTGCGCCGTTGGGACCGAGCAAGCCGAAGATCTCGCCGTCAGCCACATCAAAGGTGACGCCCTTGACCGCTTCAAATGTGCCGTAGCGCTTGACGATGTTCTCTACCGCAATGGCAGGCGGCGGAGCGTGCGGCGCTTCGGGCGGCTTCGCTGCCTTCTCGGCGGTCATGGATGCACCAGCTTGTCTTTCGGGACATAGACATAAGCAATCATGCCCGGTACATAACGCATGCCGGGATTGTCGATAAGCAGCTTGAGCTGGACGGTTTCGATATCGCGCTTGCGGCGGCTGACATCGCGCTGGGTGGCAAAGTCTGCGAGCGCGGCTTTGGCGATGACCGTGCCCCAGACGGTAGCGCCGCTGGGCATCACCACTCGCAGTTTGTCGCCCAGCTGGACGGAGTCGGCTTCAGTTTCCGGCAATGGCGCATAGACCCAGGTCTGTGACAGGTCGACCACGGTGACGATGGGCGTCGCCGGCGAAACGACTTCGCCCTGCCGGGCGGCCCACACGTTGACGACGCCGGTGACCGGAGAGACGACGCGTGCATAGTCGAGCTGGACCTGAGCCTGGTCCAGCAGATCCTGGGCGTTGCGCAGATCGGAGCGAGTGGAGTCGACGGTTTGCGCAGCAACGCCGGCCTGATAGAGATTGGCTTCGGCGGTCTTCAGTGCGGCCTGCTGGGCGGAAACGTTCTCGCGGGCGGATTCGACGGCGGCTTTGGAGGCATTCAGGCTGGTGACCATCTCATCGCGGGTCTGCGCACTGTCCACGCCTGCTTTAGCGAGCGCATCGGCGCGGCTGGTATCGGCTTCCTGATGCTCGTACTGGGCCTGTGCCTGGGCGAGGGCGGCTTTGGCGACGCGCAGCTGGGCTTCAGCGGCGGTGACCTGCGCGCTGGTTTCGCCCACGGTCTGACGCTCGGTATCGCGGGAGCCGGCGAGCTTGTAGCGGGCGCCGTTCACGCTGGCCTCGGCGGCATTCCGCGCCGCGGTCAGGTCGTCGGCTTCAATGGTGGCGACCAGCTGACCGTCGGTGACTCTCTGTCCTTCGGTGACGTCGAGGGAAGTGATGCGACCCTGGATGCGCGAGCTCACGATCACCTCGTTGGCGTCGACGGTGCCCACGAGCTGGAGATCGGTGCTGCGATTCGTAGAAAGCAAATACCAGACGAACGCGACCACGGTGAGGACGCCCATGATGATGAAAATGCGGTTGCGCGGTTTCATGCAGTCTTTCTCTCCTGGAACGCGTGTTCCGGAATGGGCATATTGGCCAGCACCTGCCGGGCGAGCTGGGCTCCATGGTGCCGATCAGCGAAGACTGCCTGGCCAAGGAATTCAATGGCGAGGCGGCGCCGGTCCGCGATCGAGGTGCTGTCCAGCGGATCGACGGCCGTGATCAGACACACCATGGGCGCGCTGAGGAAGTAGAAGACGTTCCCGCCGAGGGCGGCATACATCATCTGCATGGGATCGACGCGGCAGAGCTCGCCGGTGCGCATGCCTTCCTGCACGATCTGGTCGGCGCGCCGGAAGATGGGCTCGAAGGCTGTCTTCGCGAGGATGTTCATGGCGCTGGAGTGGCCGTCGCGGTAGCGGACCATCTCCTGCTGCATAAGCGCCTGAAAGCCCTGCTGGCTCAGAATGCGATCGAAATGCTGGAGAACGAAGCGGAGGAATCGCTCGCCGGCGCTGCACTTCATGTCGAGCACGGCCAGGGCGCTCTCCGCGACCTGGGTGGCGACGGCCTCGAGGGCAGCGCCGTACAGGGATTCCTTGTCGCGAAAGTAGTAGTAGAGGAGGGCCTTGTTCACTTGGGCGGCGGCGGCAATGGTGCTGGTGCGTGCGCCGGCCAGGCCATGTTCGCTGAATTCGCGAATCGCGGCCTGGAGGATGCGGTTACGGGACTTGTCGGCGTCGGGCGAGGATTGTGGGCGGCTCATGATTAACTGGTTAATTAAACTAACCGTTTAGTCAATCCTAAGAGCGGAGAATCCTTCGCGCAAGCAAAAAAATGGTCGCCTTCTGAAAAATATGTTGCAATGTACCACAGAACTAGTACACCAGAATTATGAAAGAAACGCTACTGCAGGCTTCGGAGTTTGCGTTTCGGCTCAACCCGCACAGCGGGGTTCCGGTCTACCGGCAACTGATCGACCAGGTGCTCAGCGCGGTGGCCCTGGGCATCCTGCGCGCGGGCGATCAGCTGCCGACGGTCCGGCAGGTGGCCGTAGACCTGGCCATCAACCCGAATACCGTGATGCGTGCCTATCGCGAGATGGAGATCCGGGGAATTCTCGATACCCAGCAGGGGGCGGGAACGTTCGTTGCAGAACCCGCGGCCGAAGCTCCGAAAGAGGAACGGGCGCGCCAGATGGCGCAGCTGGTGAGCGAATTTGTAACCCGCGGGGGATCGCTGGGTTTCACGCTTGAGGAATTGATGCGGGCGTTGCGGAATTTACAGCAGGGCGAAGAACCGAGGAGGCAATCATGAAGCGGCAGAAGCAGTTCAGCGCGGTGGGCGTAGGCGTGATGCTGGTGTTCCTGGCGGGTGGGCTGATTGCAGCAAAGGTCCTGGATCAGCGGGTGTACGCACTGGCAGGGGCGTTGGCGGGGTTGTATTTTCTGTTCGCAATCAAGGTCGTCGACCAGTGGGAGAAGGTGGCGCTGCTGCGCTTCGGCCGGTATCGAGGCCTGCGGGGACCGGGAGTCTTTCTGATCGTCCCGGTGGTGGACGTGCTGAGCCGCTATGTCGATCAGCGGGTGCGGGTGACGACGGTGAGCGCGGAGTCGGCGCTGACGCGCGACACCGTGCCGGTGAATGTGGACGCCATCATTTTCTGGCTGGTGTGGAACGCTGAGAAATCGATCCTGGAGGTCGAGGATTTCATGCAGGCGATCAGCCTTGGTTCGCAGACGGCGCTGCGCGAGTCGATCGGGCGACATCATCTGGCGGAGATGATCACCGAGCGGGAGATGCTGGGGCACGAGCTGCAAAAGATCCTGGACGAGAAGACGACGCCATGGGGCATTACGGTGCAGTCGGTGGAGATTCGGGATGTGCGGATTCCGCAGGCGCTGGAAAATGCGATGTCGCAGCAGGCGCAGGCGGAGCGGGAGCGGCAGGCGCGGGTGATCTTGGGCGACGCCGAAGTGCAGGTGTCGGAGAAGTTTGCGGAAGCGGCGAAGGTGTACGAGGAGAATCCGGTGGCGCTGCACCTGCGCGGCATGAACATGCTGTACGAGGCCATGCGCGACAAGGGATCGATGGTGATCGTGCCCTCTTCGGCGGTGGAAACGATGGGACTGGGCGGCGCGCTGGCGGCGACGGCAGTGAGCAAGCAGATGTAGCGGAGGATGGCGATGCGAAGCGCAGCGATCGTGCTGGCAGGAGTGATGGGGTGGGTGGCATGTGCAATGGGGCAGTCCACGCCCGCGGGACCGAAGGTGGATTTTGTGACGGTGCAGCCAGGAGTGCGGCTGGAGGTGCTGGACTGGGGCGGTCCGCCGGCGAACGGGCCGGGGAAGGTGCTGGTCTTTCTGGCCGGTCTCGGAGAGACGGCGCATGTGTTCGATACCTTCGCGCCGCGATTCACAGGGCAATATCACGTGTACGGGATCACGCGGCGGGGATTCGGGGCATCGAGCCAGCCCGCGCCGACGGTCGCGAATTATGCGGCCGGTCGGCTCGGTGAGGATGTGCTGGCGGTGATCGCGGCGCTGCATCTGGATCGCCCGGTGCTGGTGGGGCATTCGATCGCGGGCGAGGAATTGAGCTGGGTGGGCAGCATGCATCCCGAGAAAGTGGCGGGGCTGATCTATCTGGATGCGGCGCTGGGGTTCGCGTATTACACAAACGCGCCCGATGAATGGGTGGTAGCGATGGCGGATCTGTCGCAGCGGCTGGAGGCTCTGCGGAGGGGCGCCTCTCTCGACGAGAGGTTTGCGCAGGGCATGCTGACGAGCGCAACACAATTCCGGGATGACATGCAGCCGTTGGCACGACAACTGGCGCAGATGCCGCAGGGGTTGCCGACGCCGTCACCAGTGACGCTGGCGGTGATGTTCGGCGAAGAGGAATTCAGGGCGATCCGCGCGCCGGCGATGGCCATCTTCGCCTGCCCGCACTCGGTGCGGTCGATGCCGGGAATCGGTACGGATCGCGCTGCGCTGATCCGGGAAGATACGGCGCGGTGCACGGCGCAGGCGAACGCGTTCGAGCAGGGCAATCCAGCGGACCCGGTGGTGCGGATCGCCAACGCGGATCACGCGGTCTTCCAGTCGAATCCGGACATGGTGGCACGGGCTATGCGAGACTTTCTCGCGAAGCATCCGTGAGAGCGCTCAGTGCCCGCGGGGCTCGGGGCGCTCTGCCGGCTCGTGAGAGGGCTCCTGGGGGTGTTTGCGGGAGTAGCGGCCGAGGAGGAACATCGTCAGTCCGAAGACCAGCATGACGCAGCCCCAGATGAGGTTGATGTCCAGGCCGGCGGAACGTTGGTAGATGGCGCTGCCCCGGGTGACGATGCCGTAGATGG
>JBAUZR010000307.1:0-6244 GCA_049585375.1 Acidobacteriaceae bacterium | reverse complement strand
GCCCCCGCCAGCAGGTTCTGGTTGTAGAAGTACCGTGCGTCCCCCTGCGTGTAGTTTGAGTCCACCCCCAGCAGGAAATCCGCAAAGTCCAGCCCCGTCTCGCTTCCGGTGAATGCGAAGCTCCCATTGAAGTACACATCCGGATGATTGTTGATCTGGTCCGCGTGCACGTCTGTCCCGAACTTCAGGTTGTGGCGGCCCACCACGTGCGAGAAATCGTCGCTCGTCTCCATGATGTTCTCTGCCTGGAATAGCGCCGTCACATCCACGCCCATTGTGAAGCCGTTGAAGATCACGTTCTCCACGCCCTCCGTCTGCGGCTTGAGGGGAACAATGCCCGAGAATCCCTGCGAAGCTACCGTCGGACCCACCCCTCCCTGTGGTCGCCCTACATTGGCTGCGTTGCGCATATAACTCACCCGCGCCAGGTTCGCGGTGCTGGCTCCGAACGTTTTGGTATCGCTCAGCGCCAGCAGCTGCGCTCGCCCAAAGTTCAGCGCATTAAAGCCCGGCACCGTCGCCCCGCCCGTGCCCGTCGGATACGGATTTTCCACCGTGTAATCGTCCAGGAAGTAGTAGCCCGCCACCGCTCCGATCCACGTGTTCCAGTCCATCCGCAGCGCGCCTTTGTCGTCCCGGATCGCCTGTTCCGCCGCGGACGTCGAAAACGTCCCCGCGCCCCCACTCCCGGGCCCATTCGCCTGCGGCACATACCCGATCAAATACCCCGCCGCTTGCGACCATGCCGCCGCAGGAATCGTCGCATTTGGCAGCACGCACTGGCTCGCGCTCGTACACCCCGCGGTGTAGTACGGCTCGCCCTGCGTCACCGCATATCCCAGCTTGCTCGAGAGCAGGCTGGCCAGATACGGTCCGCCCACCCGTCCCGTCAGCGCGCTCACCTCTCCCTGGAAATCCCCCGCGCGCTCCGCTGCCGTCGGCACTGAAATCAGCCCGGTGTCGATCCCCTCCGCCACCCGCGTTCCCTGGTAATCCGCAAAAAAGAACAGCTTGTCCTTCTTCACTGGTCCGCCCAGCGTCGCACCAAACTGGTTCTGGTGGAACGCCGCCCGCTCCTGCGAGAAATAGTTCCGCGCGTCCAGGTTCGTATTCCGCAGATACTCGAAGGCCGACCCGTGCCACTCGTTCGTCCCGCTCTTCGTCACTACCGCGACCTGTCCCCCACTCGCTGTCCCATATTCCGGCGCATCGTTGCCGGTCAGCACGTTCAGTTCGGCAATCGCGTCCAGCGTCGGCACAATCGCCACGCCCATGTTCACGTCTTCCTGCGCATCAGCTCCGTTCACTCGAAAACTGTTCGCCGTCTCCCGCTGCCCGCTCACTGACAGTGCCCCCGAATCCAGTTCCCCCGACGGCGGCGTGCTCGCCACTCCGCTCATCACGATGGAGTTCGGGGGAGACGAGCTGGCCGGCGCCACCCCCGGCTGTACCGCAATCGCATCCGTGAAGCTGCGCCCGTTCAGCGGCAGTGCCTGCACCTCCTTCGCATCCAGCGTCCCGCCAGTCGAGGTGTCCGTGGTTGCCAGCTCCGCGCTCGTCGCACTAACCGTCACCGTCTGGCTCATGCGCGCCACGGGCAGTATCAGATGCAGCGTCACCGCTTGGGCGGCCATCGTCGCTCGCTCTTCCAGCGCCGCAAACCCGGGACCGTTCGCCCGCACGACGTACTCTCCTGGTTCCAGAGCTGCAAATCGGAACCCGCCCTCTGCGTCAGTGACTACCCGCACCGCTTTGCCGTCAGTTCCAGCCGGCCGAACCTCCACCGTCGCCCCCGGAATCACCGCACCGGAGACGTCCGTCACCACGCCGTTCAAGGCGATCGTCTGGGCCTCTCCGCACCCCGGCAGCAGACCCGGCGCCACAATCAGAAGCATTTGAAATAGCCAGAATGCACTCGCCTTCACCGAAATCTCCTCGATATACGACTTATTCAGTCCTATTTAAGCCGACAGTCTGGCACCGAACCGTGACCTGCATCACGCATTCCTTTAGCCAGTGCGGACCTGCTATCGCAGCCGGTTCCTGGCCTGTCGGTTCACTCAGCCCACGCGAAGATGAACGAATTGTCATCTTCCCGAATCAATATACGACAGATTTAGTCCTATATCGCTGCGGAAATCTTGCCCTCTTCGTAAAAGAACTGTCTCAGCGCGGCACACTCCGGAACTTGAAGCCCCTGCATCCTTTCCGCGGAGGACTACGCCCTGCACCTCGCACCTGTGCGATTTCTTGTCAAAGCAACGGGCGCAAAAACCAAGGGAATAAGCGCTGGCCCCGTGCGTCCGCGATCAGAATCTTCTCCACTCTGCGGGCGCTCGGCCGCCAGTCGGACCGAACGCCGTATCCACGACACCAATCAGCGCTCGCACCGTATCCGAGGGGGCAGGGTCTTTGTGGATGGCCGGCGTCACCAGCGTCTCCATCGCTCCCTGAATCAGCCAGCGAGATCCTCGTAAAGCTGCAGGGGGCCCTCCGACGATGCTGTTCAGCGCCGGGCAATAATGTGATCTCAGTCAAAGATTCTGCAACCGGAGACATTCTCCGATTATCTTATCTATTCGGAGGGACCCTCCGTTTTATTCAAATGGAGGACCCCTCCTCAACGCCAGAAAAAACTGGACGGAGAAGATGGAATGACTCAGACACTCAGTTTGGGCGGTACCTTCACCCTGCCCGGCACTTCGCTCAACGTCAATCGCATCGGATACGGAGCCATGCAACTGGCTGGGAAAGACGGCAACAAGCTGGTCTGGGGCCCGCCGCGGGATGTCGAGGCAGCAGTCAGCATCCTGCGCGAAGCCGTCGCGAGCGGCGTGAACCATATCGACACCGCCGATTTCTACGGCCCTCATGTCACCAACCAGATCCTCTACAAGGCGCTTTCCCCCTATCCTGACGACCTGGTCATCGTGACCAAAGTCGGCGCCCGTCGCGGCGAAGACGGATCGTGGAATCCCGGTTACTCGCGCGAAGAGCTGACAACCGCGGTTCACGACAATCTCCGCAATCTCGGCCTGGATGTGCTGGACGTCGTCAACCTGCGCATCATGTTCAGCGTCCATGGGCCCGCAGAAGGCTCCATCGCGGCGCCGCTCACGGTGCTGGCCGAGCTTCAGCAAAACGGGCTCATCCGCCATATCGGCCTGAGCAACGTCACACCCACTCAGATCGCGGAGGCACGTCAGATGGTCCCGATTGTCTGCGTGCAGAACCACTACAACCTCTCCCAGCGGACTGACGATACGCTCGTGGCGGACCTTGCCCGCGATGGCATCGCTTACGTTCCGTACTTTCCCCTCGGCGGATTTAGCCCGCTGCAGTCGGAGACCTTGTCGCAGGCGGCATCGCGACTCGATGCCACGCCGATGCAGGTGGCGCTGGCCTGGCTCCTTCACCGTTCGCCCAACATCCTGGTAATTCCAGGAACCTCTTCGCTCCACCACTTTCGCGAAAATCTTCAGGCAGCGAGCCTGCAGATTCCTGCTGAGGTGCTAGCCGATCTCGACGCAATGGCCAGAGAAGCGCCCGCAGTTCCAGTTGCTCGGCATGAATCGTGAACGAATTCGTGGACATTTGAAATCGGAAAGGCAGGAGTTTTTATGCGTGTTTTCGTCACAGGAGCCACAGGCTTCATCGGTTCGAGAATCGTTCGGGAACTGCTGGACACAGGTCATCAGGTGCTCGGGCTCACTCGCAGCGATGCCGGCGCCGCTGCGCTCGCGGCCGCCGGTGCCGACGTTCAGCGCGGCACTCTCGAAGATCTCGCGAGCCTTCGCACCGGAGCCGAAAAATCGGATGCGGTGATTCACACCGCCTTCCGGCACGACTGGTCCAACTTTGCGGAGAGCTGCGAGATGGACAAGCAGGCGATCGAGGCGATCGGTTCTGTGCTCCAGGGCTCCAGTCGCCCCCTGCTCGTTACCGGCGGTCTCGCCGTGCTGGCGCAGGGCCGCCCCGCAAAGGAGGACGACCCGCCGGTCCCCGTCTCCCCCTCCTATCCCCGCGCTTCAGAAGCCACAGCTGCGGCACTGGGAGCACGTGGTGTCAACACGTCAGTGGTCCGCCTCCCGCAGGTCCACGACACGGTCAGGCAGGGCCTCGTCAGCTACCTGATCGCTGTGGCCCGCGAGAAGGGTGTCTCGGCGTACATCGGCGATGGCCTCAATCTCTGGGCCGCGGTGCACGTGCTCGACGCTGCGCGCCTCTACCGGCTCGCGCTTGAGAAAAATCAGGCAGGCGCCAGGTACCACGCCGTCGCTGAAGAGGGTATACCGCTCCGGAAAATCGCTGAAGTCATTGGCCGAGGCCTGAAGGTCCCGGTGGTCGGCATGTCTCAGGAGGAGGCGGCCCGTCATTTCGGATTTCTGGGAAGGTTTGTGGGAATGGACCTTCAGGGTTCCAGCCTGCAAACCCGGGAGAAGCTTGGGTGGAAACCCTCGGGGCCCGGTCTGATCACTGACCTCGAGCACATGAACTATTCGATCCAGCGGACGTGATCCGCAGTGCCAGGATCGGCGAGTCGTCAGTCGCGGAGGCGCGGCTTTCGCGGCTCTCCGATCAGGTAGCGAATCGGCACTCGGCCACCCCCGGCTTCGCCGATCTCCCAGGTATAGTCGTCGGCGGTCAATCCCTGGGTTAGCTCGGCGAGGTCGGCGAGCGAGTAGCTAAAGGAGACAAGACAACGGACCGTCGACCCACAAGGTGACCGGCGCCGCCGGAACCATGAAAGTCCAGAAATCTGCTGCAGGCCGGACTCCCGGATGGCTTCACGCAGCCGGCCAGCGATCGGGCGGTAGGTCCGATTGCCGTTCCACACCGCTTCCAGTGCCTCCGTGACCCGATCGCGCAGGAAGGCGGGAAACCAGGATTGATCGTGAATCTCGAACCAGCGCTGTCGCCGTATCCTCTCCTGCTATTTTGCGGTGATCGTGAATGTGTCCCGGTCCTGCCACTGCGGCGGATCGGCGATAGGGAAACCGAGCCGAACCATGGTGGCGTGGAGCTGCTTCCCCTGGAGACGGAAGAGAATGTAGTGGAAATTGGGGAAGTCCGTCGACTGGTACTGATCCTGCGATGTGCGGACGACTGGATAAGGATGCGCGCCACCGCCGCCGGAGACGAGATAAGTGACGCCATCCACGGTCGCCCGCTCGTAGTTGTGAATGTGTCCGGCCGCGACGATGAACTGGGCGTGGGTGTGAGGCGCGATCGACGAAAGGTAGTCGCGCAGAGAGATTTCGTTAGGGCGAGGGTTGTGGTCAACTTCGAT
The DNA here is from genome assembly GCA_049585375.1 of Acidobacteriaceae bacterium. Lineage (GTDB taxonomy): Bacteria > Acidobacteriota > Terriglobia > Terriglobales > Acidobacteriaceae > Palsa-343. Next base: position 954 of record JBAUZR010000307.1, on the reverse strand, counting down.
CAGCGTCTGAATGTCCGCGACGGGCGGATGGTGCAGAACGAAAAAGACAAAGTCGACTTTGTGGGACAGATGCGCGATCTGCGCTTCGAGCCACTGGCGCTGGTCGCTGCCCGGCGTGAGCGCGGAATTGCTGTCCAGGCAGAGCAGATAAATCCGGCTGCCGAGGGCGACCGAGTACCAGCGGCGGTCCTTGAGCTCGGGGAATGTATTCCACCAGTCGTTGAGCCAGTTATCGGGTCCGCGCCCCGACAGCTCATGATTGCCGAGCACCGGATAAATGCGCAGATGCTGGTCGCGCCACGCGGTGGTCTCCCTTTCGTACTGGGCATAATCGGCGGCGTATGTGCCGCGATAGGGCAGATCGCCGGTGATGATGAGCGCGTCGGGATGCTCCTCGGCAATTTTCACCACCAGAGCGCGGCGGGCTGGCGGATCGGCGGCCTTCGTGTCGGCGGGGTCGGTGAAGCGCGTATCGCCGTAGACGATGAAGGAAAAGGGCTTCGAAAGCGCTGAGTCGGGAACGCTGAAGGTGGGCCCGGGCTGACTGAGCAGAGCGGGGGGCGAAATGGGTTGCGCCCACACGAGGCCTGTCGTGAAAGGAGCCAAAAGAAGGATAGAGAGCGGGCGAAGAAGAACAGCGAAACGCGAGCGCATACCGGCCAGTGTAATGAATGCTGCGGTGCCGGACGATGAAGCTCGGTTGCGACAGCCCGCTCTTTCTCCGAGCGAAAACGCGGTATCCTCCGTCATTAGGGCAGACGAACGGAATTTCCTGGGCCCGGACAGACAGCCAGGCTCAGGTTCCCAGGATAGTCAGGATGAGTTGTTTTGAAGGTCAGCTCGCCTCCTGGATTGCGCCTGCTCCGGTTGCAGAGCCATTGAACAAGAGCCAGACGACGAGCCAGACGAAGAGCTGTACGATTGCCCAACTGGTGGCGGAATACTCCACTGCGC
>JBAUZR010000306.1:0-3687 GCA_049585375.1 Acidobacteriaceae bacterium | reverse complement strand
GGGCCTGTCCGTGCGTCGGCGGGCTGCAAGGCTGGCGGCGCGGCTGCGCGAGAAGGGCTCCGTCGATCCGCTGGCGCCGCTGGACTGGGTGACCGTTTATGCGATGGCTGTGAATGAAGAAAACGCCGCCGGAGGACGAGTCGTCACGGCTCCCACCAACGGGGCGGCAGGCGTGATTCCGGCGGTGGCACGCTACTATCGTGATTTCATTCCCGGGGCGGACGAAGAGGGGATCCTGCGGTACTTCCTTACTTCAGCGGCGATCGGTGTGCTCTACAAGGAGAATGCCTCGATCAGCGGCGCTGAGGTCGGCTGCCAGGGCGAGGTAGGTGTGGCCTGCTCCATGGCCGCGGGCGGCCTGGCGGCGGCACTGGGCGCCAGCAACGAGGAAGTGGAGCATGCAGCAGAGATCGGCATGGAGCACAACCTGGGCATGACCTGCGATCCGATTGGAGGGCTGGTGCAGATTCCGTGCATCGAGCGGAATGCCATGGGCGCGGTGAAAGCGGTGCAGGCCTGCCGCCTCGCCATGAACGAAACGGAGGGGCACAAGGTTTCGCTCGACCAGGTGATCCGGACCATGTATCTCACCGGGCTCGATATGCAGTCGCGCTACAAGGAGACGTCACTCGCCGGACTGGCTCTCAATGTGATCGAGTGCTGAACAGCAGGGCTTAGGGATTAGCGGTTAGGGAAGCCGGCCCCAGCAGACAACGCAATCGTGCTTCATTGTGACCCGGCCGCCTGTCTGGGTTTGCTCGAAGAGGCGGCGCACCGCCTCGCGCATCGCCTCGAAACGCAGATGTCCCGGTTGCGGCATGTAGGAAGAAGACAGCACCCGTCCTTCGAGGCCTTCCAGATCGAAGGACTGCTCGTTCGGAAGCACCGCGCACTCCATCGGGGACGGCGCAAAGAACGCAGCCAGCCTCTTACGGCCCATGTGCTGCCGCTTCACATCCGCATAATCGACGCCATACTCCTGCAACAGGCGCTCGTAGCCTTCGTGGAAGGCGTCTCCGCTGGGTGGCCGGTTGTTGTAAATGATCGCGCACCATCCGCCCGGTTTCAGGATGCGGACAAACTCCGCGCGCGCCTTCTCCAGATCGAACCAGTGCATGGCCTGGGCTACCGTGATCAGATCGACGGACCCCCCGGCGAGGGCCGTCGTTTCGGCAGTTCCTTCGACGACACGCAGCCGGGGATAATTCTCAATCAGCTCGGAGCAGGCGGCCCGCATCTGGGCATTGGGCTCGACGGCCGTCACGGAAAATCCCGCGGCGAGGAAGACTTCGGTCAGCAGTCCGGTCCCCGCAGCGATATCGGCAATGACGGAATGGGAGGTCAGGTTACAAGCGCGGCTCAGGAGATCGACCAATGCCGTTGGATAGCCCGGCCGGTAGCGACGATAGCTTTCGACGCGGCCCGTGAATCGTTCCGTGGGGGCAGGGATCACAGCGATTCCAGAGCCATGGCCACGGAGTTGCCGCCGCCCAGGCAGAGAGCCACCACGCCACGCCGAGCGTTGCGCTGGGCCATTTCATAAAGCAGCGTGACCAGTACACGAGCACCGCTGGCTCCGATGGGATGACCGATGGCCACCGAGCCGCCGCTGACGTTCACCTTGTCCAGCGGCACGCCGAGTTCCCGGGTGACAGCGATGGCCTGCACCGCGAAGGCCTCGTTCAGCTCAAAAAGGTCCACATCGCCAACCGACCAGCCGGCGCGGCTCAACACGCGACGCACGCCGGTGACCGGCGCCATCATCACCCACCTGGGATCGACGCCGCTGGTGGCGTGGGCCACGATGCGGGCCATCGGCTTCAGGCCGAGTTCCTGTGCCTTGCGTGCCGTGGTGACCACGACGGCGGCGGCCGCATCGTTCACCCCCGGCGCATTGCCGGCTGTCACGGTGCCATCCTTTTTGAAGGCTGGCTTCAGCGCCCGAAGAGAATCAAGGCTGGCGTCTTCGCGAACGGACTCATCGCGGGCGAACAACGTCGGCGGCTGTCCCTTCTTCTTCGCGGGAATCTCCACGGGAATGATCTCGCTGGCGAATCGGCCAGCGCGCCAGGCGGCTGCCGCTTTCTGGTGAGAACCGAGAGCGTAAACATCCTGCTCTTCGCGGCTGATGCCGTATTTTTCCGCGACCAGCTCCGCTGTCTGCCCCATGTGGAAGTCGTTGTAGATGTCCCACAGGCCGTCGTTCACCATCGAGTCGACGACCGCGGCATTGCCCATGCGAAATCCGCTGCGCGCCTGCGGCAGCAGATACGGGGCATTGGTCATGGATTCCATGCCGCCGGCAACGACAATCTCAGAATTGCCGGTTTGTACGGACTGAGCGGCGAGCGCCACCGCGCGTAGTCCCGACCCGCAGACCATGTTGATGGTCAGCGCGCTCACTTCCGGCGGCAGTCCACCGTAGATGGCTGCCTGGCGACCTGGGTTCTGGCCAAGACCAGCCGAAATCACGTTGCCCATGATGCATTCGTCGACTTGTTCCGGTCTGATCTGAGCCCGCCGAACGGCTTCACTCACGACGATTGCGCCCAGGCGGGTTGCGGGAATCTCGGAAAGAGAGCCCTGAAATTTTCCAACCGGTGTGCGAACACCGGCAACGATCACCATCTCATCCATAAGTCTTCCTGCTTTATTCGATGCGGCGACGAGCCATTAGAATCCAGAGGAAGATATCAGAGGGAAGGGGCCGCATGCACGAGCCGTCGCTACAATCCTCCGCATCCCGTCCCCTGGCCGGCACGCCGATCGCCCCGTGGTGGCACACGGCGCTGCTGACGGCTCTGCTGGTGGGCGGATCAGTGCTGAGCGCGCGTCAGGCGCACCGCGCAGCCTTCGGCGGTCATCATGTGGCGCGGTACAGTCTCACGATTCTCTCTGAGCTGGTTCTTCTGCTGCTGACCTGGTGGGGCCTGCGGATGCGCCGCGTGCCGATAGCGGAAGTACTGCAGTTCGCCCGCGGCTGGCGCGCCTGGGCAGAGGATCTGGGAGCCGCCGCAGTGTTCTGGATCGCCTCGGCAGCAATCCTGCTGGCCATCGGACTGCTGTTGCGCGTGGCGCACCTCGCTGCACCCGAGAAGGCCATCGTGGCTCTCGCGCCGCGTACAGGTCTGGAGCTGCTGCTGTGGGTTGCCCTGAGCATCACGGCCGGATTCTGCGAGGAATTCGTCTTCCGCGGATATTTTCTGCGCCAGTTCTCCTCGCTCGGTGCGGGTGCCGGGCTCGGCGTGTTCATCTCTTCCCTGTTGTTCGGCGTGAGTCATGGATACGAGGGAGCAGCAGGAATGGTCGCGATCACCGCATTTGGCGCGCTGTTCTGCGTGCTCGTCTTCCTGCGTCGCAGTCTTCGTCCGGGAATGATGGCGCATGCGTGGCACGATATTTTCAGCGGCGTGATGCTCGTCGTGCTGCGCCACGTGCATCCTCTGTGAGCCGCATCCCTCGTTCGTGGTATGCGCGCGATTCCGCGAGCGCGAATCTCGATGCGAATTTTGAATTTTTTTCTTGACACTCCATCCGCGGAACTCTATACATTCGTTAACTGCAGCATTTATGTTGCAGACTTCGATGTAAACATCGAAAAGGGAGAATAGAAAAAATGGCAACGAAAAAGGCAGCTAAGAAAACGGCAAAGAAGGCAGCCAAGAAGACCTCGAAAAAGAAGTAAGA
>JBAUZR010000305.1:0-13554 GCA_049585375.1 Acidobacteriaceae bacterium | reverse complement strand
CTCCTGGGTTGTTTTCCGTCGCCTTCTCATCGCTGTCCGGCGCGGTGAACGAAGGTTCTGTCGGAATGCTGGCGCTCTCTGTCATCAGGCCGGTCGCCGGCAGTCCGGTGAGATGTCCGATCTTTTGCCGCATATCGTCGGCGTCATTCTCCAGATGAATGCGCTTCTCGTCGACCTGAGCGGCAGTCAGCTCCGCCTGAAGCTCGGTCATGTGCGGATCGACGCCCGCCTGCACCCGGTCTGCTTCGATCTGTACCAGGCTGTCGGCGTAACCCTTCTCTTCGTCGAGTGCGGCGACCTCGGCCAGGTCATGGTCCAGCTCAACGTAGTCGAGCGCCACATTGAGCGCTACCTGCTGCTCGGTGTCCTGCAGACTCAGCATCGCGCTCTTCAGACCCGCGCGCGCTGAGCGGATGTAATCGGGTTGGGAAAAAGAAAAGAGGATCGACTGCGAAGTCGCTTCGAAGAGCGACGGGTATCCCAGCGGGTAACCATAGACGTATCCCGGGTTCGCGCCAAAAACAAAATTGGGAAGATAGGCGTCGTGGGCTTCGGAGACGCTCCCCGCGGCTCGTCGTACCGTGGCCTGCGCGGAATGGACCGTCGGACTATTCTTCTCCGCCAGGTCGACAGCGGTGGAAAGGGAAATCTGCGCCGACGCGACAACCGGGAGAACGGCGAGGCAAAGTGCCGCGGAGACGATGCGTGCCCTCCGAAAATCTTCCGTTCGCATCCGCCGCCACCTGGCCATCGTTCTGAGTGTACTGTTACTCGCCCGCTCTCGCGGTCGTTCCTGGCGCAGGAATGCGATAACCGGAAGCCAGAGCGTGAACAGCCGCAAGCTGCTCCTGCGCTGCCTGCTGCTCCCCCTGCATCGCCAGCAGTTTGGCCAGGCGGACGCGGACTACGAACGCCGGCGCGCTTTCCGCCTCCGCATGCGAGCTCAGATACTCTTGCAGCCACGCAATCGCTGCTTCCGGATTGCGCCCCGTCTGACTCAGCAGGCACGCCGCATCCACCAGAACCGGACCGTGGCTTCGATCCAGCGTCACCGCCGTATGCAGAGCCGAGACCATCTCGTCGATGCGGTTGCGCTGATGATAGAACTCGGCCAGATCAATCCACTCCTCGGCAGGATCGGATGACTGCCCAATCGCGACTTTGTAGTCCGCTTCCGCGGCGGCGTAGTCTTTTCTCCGCGCGGCGATGTCCGCCTGCAGCGTGGAGGCGCGGACCGGATCCACTCCGCGCAACTGGACCAATGTGGCCTCTGCGCTCTTGAAGCCGCCGCCGGCCACCGCCGGCGCTCTCACATCGAACTCGCCCAAATCCAACAGTGCCGCCGCGTTAGTCGGGTCCAGGCGCACCGCCTCTTCGAACTCAGCATGCACTTTGTGCGCAAGCTTATAGGCAGCCACCAGGGATGCATGCTCCGCTTTCCTGCCGTACGCGCGCCCCAGCCACAGGTGATCGTCGCTGTTGCCGGGCGCGAACTGCACCGCCGCTTCGCACTCGGCAATGGCCGCGTCCCATTGCTCTTCCTGGTAATAGACGCGGCAGCGCAGGTTGTGTGCTTCCGCATCCGAGGGATTCTGCAAAAGAGCCGGATCGAGAATCCGCAGAGCCGCATCGGCGCGCCCGAAGTTCAGGTCCTTCTGCACCTCATGCGCGGCTGTCGGGGCCAGCCCCCACAGCGTGGCGGAAAAAAGAAAAAAACTCGCCGCTCCGAATGCTCCCCGCAAAAGCCTCATCCTTTCGCTGGATTATTGAACTTCTTCGATCGGCACGCCGTCGCTCAGAGGCTGGCCATTAGTCGTATTCAGGGCTACTTTCTGCCCGGCTTTCAGTCCGCTCACGATCTGCACATCGGTCAGGTTCACGGTACCCACCGCTACCGGGACGCGGTGCAGCGTATCGCCTTCGAGCCGGTAAACGTAGCTGGCGCCCTGCTCAAAGTGAAGAGCATCGTGCGGAACCGTCAATACATTTGATTCGTTCGCCACCGTCACGGTCACACGAACATTCGTGTCCGGCAACAGAGCGTCGTGGTTGTCATCAATTGACACCAGAACCTCGCCCACGTTGCGCGTGCCATAGGCAATAATTGTGGACGGCAACCGCAGAATGCGACCGTGCCACACCTCATTCTGCCGCGCATCCCAGGCGATGACCGCCGGCTGACCGACCTGCAGCTTTCCGATTTCCGGCTCGTCAAAATACGCCTGTACCTGCAGCTTCGAAAGGTCGGCCATCGACAAGAGTCGGTCCCCCTGCTGCACAAATTCCGTCCGCGACACCGGCAGGGAATACACCGTTCCGGCAAATGGCGCGTGCACGATAGCATGCTGCAAAGCATCGAGCGCCGCCGCGTATCCGGCCTGCGCGTCCTGAAGATTTGCCTGGGCGTGAGCCAGATCCATCGTCGAATACCGGCTGGTCTGCCGCTGTTGAAGAACCTGGATGCTGCTGTCGTCCGCGGCCAAACGCGACTTCGCCGAGGCCACCTCGCTGGGCGAGGATGCTCCGGAGGTCTGCAGTTTCTCCAGCGCGTTCAGGTCATGCTGCGCCTGATCACGGTCAAGTTTTGCTTTGGCCAGCTCGCCGCCCAGCGAGAGCTGCTCCTCCCGGGTCCCCCCATGCTGCGCTGCCTGGTCGTCGGCCTCCGCGCCGCGCAGAGCCGCCAGCGCGCCCGCTACCTTCGCCCGCGCCTCCGAGTCGTCCATGGCCACCAGCAGCTTTCCCGCGGGCACCTTCTCCCCCTCGTGGACGTACACCGCCTGCACAATCCCCGGGAACGGCGCGTGGGCCTCGTAATTTTCCTGAGGCTGGGGTTCGACCTTGCCATTGGTGGCAACAGTGCTGGTCAAATTGCCGATCGTCGCCACCGCCACCCGGATGGGCAGTTTCCCTCGGGTCAGCAGATGAACGCCATAAAAGACAAAGATCAGCGCAATGGCCGTGATGATCCAGATGCGGGCCGTGTTCGGCCCCTTTTGTCTCGTCGCCATTCGTGAGAACCGTCAGTCAGTATAAAGTTATGAGACTCCCCGAACCCGCCGCAGGGTTCTAAAATGCAAAACTATTGCCTTGGCAGTACCTGATTTGTCTACTCCTTCCGCCCTGGTTGCAGGATCGGGCTCTGCGTCCCATGCGTCCCGGCAATCGTTTTCTCCGCGGGAAACGGCGGGCGCACCGGAAACAGCCGCCCTCGCTCCGGAATGGAGCAGGCTGGGTTTTAAAATCGTAGTATGGCTATCGTGGCACGCTACACCGACGAACATGCAAAAGCCGGGCTCGACTTTGACTATCCCGCCATCGAGACCTGGCCCAATCAATTTCATGGCTATGAGATCGTCATCGACGACCCCGAGTTTACGTCGGTCTGCCCGAAAACAGGCCTGCCTGACTTCGGCGTGATCACGCTCCGCTACATGCCCCGCGAGCGCTGCCTGGAGCTCAAGTCGTGGAAAGAATACCTCTTCTGCTACCGCAACCTGGGCATCTTTCAGGAAAACGTGGTCAATCGCATCCTCGAGGACGTCGTCCGCGCCTGCGACCCGGTCTGGGCTGTGGTCAAAGGCGATTTCCGTCCGCGCGGCGGCATCTCCACCACTATCGAAGCCCGCTGGCCCCGCACTCAAAATGAAAGCATGAAGTAGGTTCGGGCTTCAGCCCCCGAAGGGAGCTCACAGCCTTTTACTCGAGGTTCAAACTTCCCGTACCCGCATCGCCGTTGCACGATCCGCCCTTGATCGCCCAGTTCGCGATCGTCAGCGTGGTCGCCGCGCTGTTGAAGGTCCCCGAGGCCGTCAGAGTAGCTCCGCTGCCCGGGTCGGTGTACGTCATCGAGAGGCTGCTGCCCGTCACCAGCGAACTCGTCACCGTCGGCTGCTCCGTGAAGCAGGCATTCGACTGGAAGTTCGCGGTTCCGGAGATGGCGAATTGCCCGTTTCCATCCGGCTGCGTGGTCTGCTGCAGGAACGCTGATACAGCGATCGGGTTGTTTCCGGCGTCCACAAAGGTGCCGTTATACGTACCGCCGATCGTGTTGTAATTCGTCGCGATCACGCTGGTTTTTCCCAGCGCGGCGCAGTCTCCTCCGGCAAACGCCCAACTCGCTGCGGCCATACCCTCGCCGTTCGCCGCCACCTGCCCCAAGAGCGTGAGGGTCGTGCCGCCAAATGGCGAAGAGACCAGCGTCACATTATTGTTCGCGTCCACCGATCCCGTCAGAAGAATATCGGTCTGCGAACTGACGCACGAGCTGCCTTCCAGCCGGCCGACCGCGCTCACCGTCTCGTAGGCTCCCTGCGTAAAGCCCAGGTTCAGGACCACACTGGACGAGCTCGGGGCGAAGCTCCAGTTGCCGGCCAGCGCGGTGCCAACGCGCAGCGGCGAGTTGATCTGGCCACATCCGGTGAGAAGAACGAAGGCAACGCCTGTGACGGCCAGAAGACAGGAATACAAACGCTTGTGCATCGGGGGAGGCCCTTTCCCTCTGAGGGGTATCCCGACCATAGCGATTAGCGGGCAAGGTTACCATTGCCCAAATGATGCATTACTCAAGTCACCATCCCAGGCACAGGCACAAGCGCCTTCAGCAACGATCCCAGGGATGGCCTATTGGGGATTCTGCTGCTGTCGGAGCCGCTGCAGCTCCTGGATGATCTCGGCGGGAGTTTTCACCGGACCATTGGAATTCGGCGGGGGAGTCGACGCTCCGGGCGGAATCGACCGGTCCTGCATGGGTTCTGGAGGAGAATTATTGTTGTCGCTGTCGTCCGTGTCCGGCTGCTCGTCCGGCTGCGCCGGCGTCTGACTGGCCCCGGTTGTCGCCTTCCCGCCGCTGCTGGTCGTAAGCACCACTTCCCTTGGCGTCCCTTGCTCGGTGGTGCCGACCATCAGGAAGTTGTACCCCGCGTCCGTCAGCAGGGAAGACAAGACATCCTGCGGACTGCCGGGACCATAAACGCCGAAGACACGCGAATCCTTCTGAAACCCGTCCACCAGCATCCCGCTGGACGACGTCAGGTGCTGCAGGATGGCGGAAAGACTGGAGTTATCGGCATGAATGGCCAGAACTCCATCGTTCAAAGTGACCTTGGCTGGTTGCGCCGGCTTGTCCAGCAGAGAAGGCGGCAGCGCCGGGCCGGCTGCGGCATGACTATCTTTGACACCCGGGGCTGGCGTCGCAGCGGCTCCGGAGGTTTCATCCGCCGGATGCTCCGGAGCATGGCTGGCTCCCCGAGCGGCGGGTGGCTGAACGGTCCCTCGGCCGGGCAACGTACCCGGCTGCTGCATCACCTGCGCGGCACAGGACGCCGCAAAAAGGCTGGCCGTAAGCCACGGCAGGCATCGTTTTAGGTGTTCGGACTGCATCGAAGTCCTGTGTACCGGCGGGGCAGCGCGCAAACGCAAAGCTCGCGCTTCTGTGTACTAGACTAGCAGTGATTTGAATTCGCTCAGATTCGAATCGAAAGGGACGTGTTTCATGGTTTGCCGTTATCGCTCGATCGGGCTCGGGTTCCTGGCGTGGATTCTGTCTTTCGGACTGGCGGCTCCGGCGTTTGCCGTCTCCTGCGTCACCCAGTCGCAGATGAAGCCGGAACAGCGGACGATTCTCGCTCAGTCCGCTCAGATGCTGGCTGCCAATGTGAAAAACGGCAACGCCGCGGGCGTGCAGGCGCAGACGATCTCGGCGGTCGCCTCCAATTTCGGCGGCATCGCGAACACCATTCACTCCATGAATGCCTCCATCCAGCGCGCCACGCTGACGGTGGATCTGCTCTATGTCCTCGACGCCAGCGATCTCAAGGCGGCGCAGGACGCACAGTTCTTCTGTGGCGTGGCCGGTTCGCCGCTCACCGTTGTGGTCACGATTCCGAATCTGCCGCCGGGCAGGTACGCGCTGGCGGTTCTGCATGCTACCGGCGTGGAGCACCCGCAACAGTTGTCGATGATTCTGCAGAATGACCCGCCCAACAGCGCAGTCTGGAAGCTTGCCGGTTTCTTTACCAAACCGATGACCATCGATGGCCACGACGGGCTGTGGTTCTGGGAACAAGCCCGAAGTTACGTCGCCAAAAAAGACAACTGGACGGCCTGGTTTTTTTACAAACAGGCGCAGCTGCTTCTGCAGCCGGTTGACTTTCTCTCCAGTCCGAACCTGCAGAAGCTGCAGAAAGAAACCGAGCAGACGCAGCCTTCGGAAATCCCCAGCGACACGGAGCCGGTGCGCCTGAGCACCAGCGCGGGCAGCTTTCAGCTCACGAATGTCCACGTCGGCGATTTCAACAACCAGATGGATCTGATCGTCACGTACAACGCGCCGCCGAATCAGAACCCCGTTCAGGCGCGCGAGCAGGTGATGGCCGTCATGAAAGCGATCCTGCAGCAGCATCCCGGAGTCGCCACCGCCTTCCACGGCATGTGGGTTTACGCATCGGCGCCCGGAGGTCAGACACCATTCGCCCTCGAGCTGCCGATGAATCAAATCGAGAGTTCGGCTCCCGCTCCCGGGGAGCGCAGCTAGTCACAACGTCCATCCGGAAATCCACGCAGCACGAACCCTGGTATTGGGAGAGGAATGGAAAAGACCCTCAGCGAAGCAATCGACGAACGACGGGCCACACCCAGCTTTGACGGCAAACCCATTCCGGATGCCGACCTGAAGACGATCCTCGAAGCGGGGCTCAGCGCGCCCAGCGGCTATAACCTCCAGCCCTGGCGGTTCATCGTGGTACGAACGCCGGAGCAGCGCCGCCGCCTTCGCGCTGCCGCCTTCAATCAGGCCAAGGTAGAAGAAGCTTCCGTGGTGATCGTCGCCTGCGGCGACCAGGATGGCTGGCGTACCGACATGGAGGAGATGATCCGCATGGGCCGTGAAGCCGGAATGACGGAGAATTACGCCGAGGCGGCCCTCGTGAATATCCCCGAATATCTGAGCAATCATCCCAACCTCACCGCCTGGCTCAATCGTCATGTCATGATCGCCCTCACCACCATGATGTGGATGGCCGAGGTAATGGGCTACGATACGGCGCCCATGGAAGGCTATGAGCCGGACAAGGTCTGCGAGGTGCTGAAGCTCCCGCTCAGTTATGTTCCGGTGGCGCTGCTGGCCATCGGTCACCTGAAAGGTCCTGACAAGTTCTACGGCGGCCGCTTCAGCATGCAGCGAACCGTCTTCGACGGCGAATACGGCAAGCCGATCAAGCTTTAGCCTGGGAATGGAGCGCGATGAGCGTCAGCGAGGGAATTCGCCCGCATGAGGCGTGAGTATCCTGACGCGCCCATCGCCGGCGTCGGTGCAGTCATTGTCCGGGATGTGCCGAGCCGAGGCCTCCAGGTTCTGCTCATCCGCCGCGGCCAGGAGCCCCTCAAAGGCGAGTGGTCGCTGCCGGGCGGCGCCGTCGAACTGGGTGAGACTCTCGAAGAGGCAATCTGCCGCGAGGTCCTCGAAGAAACCGGCCTCGCCGTCGAAACCGTCGATGTCGTCCAGGCTTTCGACCGTATCTCCCGCGATGCCGAGGGCCGGGTTCGCTACCACTACGTCCTGATCGATTTTCTCTGCCGGGTAAAGGACGATTCAGGGGTTCCGGAAATCATCGCCTGCGCCACCGATGCCCTCGAAGCGCGCTGGGCCGGCCCGGACGATCTGGATGGATTGACCCCGCTGACCATTGAGGTGATCCGCAAGGCCTGGCGAATGGCATCCTAAAGAACAGGAGTCAAGCAGGGATGGCGAGCACGGTGGCAGCGCCGCAATCCGTTGGCAGCAGGCGCTGGCGGAAAATCCGGTTGGACATTTTCACCTTTCTCGCTCTGATCGTCGCCCTTATCACGGTCGCACTCATCCGGCCGCTGACCCTGCTCTGGGGTGGCACTCAGGTACGGCTCTTCTTTGCCGGAATTCACAGCGACTATACCCATATCGAGTTGCCCGGTGTGGGCAGCGTGCGTATCCATTACTATGCCGGCGGCTCCGGCGATCCCATCCTTCTGGTCCATGGCCTGGGCGGCCGCGCCGAAGACTGGGCCAGTCTGATGCCGCAGCTGGTGCGCGACCACCACCGCGTTTATGCGCTCGATCTGCCCGGTTATGGACGCTCCGACTGGCCGACGAACGCGACCTATTCGATCCATGAGGAAGCAGGCGCCGTCGAGGCCTTCATGGACAACCGGCATCTGGCGCGCACCGACCTGGGTGGATGGTCCATGGGCGGATGGATTGCCATGCGCGTCGCACTCGACCAGCCACAACGCATTCGCCGTCTGACGATCTTCGACAGCGCTGGCACCCGATTCTCGCTCACCTGGGACCCTGCCATCTTCGAGCCCGATACTCCGCAGAAGCTCCAGGAAATGGACAATCTGCTGATGCCCAATGGCGCTCCGCACATTCCCGGCTTTATCCAGCACGCGATCTTCCGCTTCGTGAAGAAGCATGGCTGGGTCGTGCGCCGCAACATGGACTCGCTGCTGACCGGTCACGCTCTGCTCGATGGCAAGCTCTCAGGGCTGAAGATGCCGATGCTCATCGTCTGGGGAAAAGAGGATCACCTCATCCCCGTCTCGGCCGGCGAGCAGATCCACCGCGAGGTGCCGCAGTCCGAGCTGGAGATCTTCGATGGCTGCGGACACCTGGCCGCGGGCCAGTGCGCCGCCCAGGTCGGGCCTGTGGTTCGCGGCTTTCTGGACGAACCCTCACCGACTCCCGGACAAACCGCTGAAATTGGAAAAAAGCGTTAGCGCCTTCAGCGATGCGGCTCCGCCTGCCGGATCTGGTCGCGCAGCTGATCGCAGAACGTCCTGTATTTCCGTACGTACCGGAAATTCACAAACAGCGTCGCCCCGGCGATCAGCACGCAGGCAAAGAGGAACCAGCGGTCGCGCTTTTCTGGAAAGCGTCCCATCAGCCGAAAGGCAATGGACATGAGAAACGCTGCCAGCGTGGCCAGCACGGTCAGCGGCGCCAGCGAGTCACAGTAAATCGCCGGCGAGTGATAGATAAACCACCCAGACGCTATCGCAGTCAGCAGGGTAATGCCGCCGGTGATCGCCAGCCGCCACGGATACTTCCGCTGCGCCCCACCAGGGCTTTTCTCCGCTCTGTCCTCTGCACCCTGCACGCTGTCTCTCAGAAGCCGCCCTTTCCGATGTCCATATTGGCCGGCAGCGGATTCCGCTCGTCAATGTATTCCTCGATGGTCTTCTCCAGAAGACCTTTGGCCTCAAGGATGAATTCAATAGCATCCCGCCCCGCGCCATGACCGCCCTCATGAGGAGTCACATAATGCGCCGCTGCCTTCACCTGCTCACGCGCATTGGCCACGGCAATGGCCAGACCGCAGACCCGCATCACCGGCAGATCGATCACGTCATCGCCCACATAGGCGATGGCCTCGATCGCGATCTTCTCTTTCTCCATGATTTCGCGCACCGCCTGCATCTTGTAGGCCTGCCCCATGTAGACGTGCTCGATGCGCAGATCGCGCGCCCGCAGCGCCACCGTCTCGTAGATGCGCTTGGTGATGATGGCGAACGTCATCCCACCCAGCCGCCCCAGGGAGACACCCGTCCCGTCATGCGCGCTGAAGCCCTTAGCCTCGACCATGCTTTGCGACGAGAGGCTGTAGCCCCCCTTATCCTTCATCTGCTCGGCATGGTCCGCCGTGGTGGGGCTCGGCCCAGGAGCAGGGAAGATCCAGATGCCGCCGTCAGTGAGCACCCCATCGACGTCAAAGATGATCAGCTTGATGCGGCGGGCCCGTTCCTGGGCGTCCGCGGAGGCGAAAGAAGCCATATATCAGCATTGTAGTGATTGGCTTCCGATGTTCCGGAGGTCACGGCCTGCCTGCAAATCCTGGCCGGGAACGCCTGGCCTGCGGTCTAAAATAGACAAATGTCCCGTACCGCAAAATGGGGAGCCGGCTGCGCATGAGGCGTACCTGGCGCCTGCTGTACTACACGCGCCGTTTTTGGCTGCAGGCGCTCTCGGCAGTAATTCTGGCCGCGGGCGTGGGGGCATTGGACGCGTACCGCGTCCTGCTGATCGGGCCGATCTTCGATAACGTGCTGAACCCAGGCGGCGCAGCCAGGCGGGCCAACCAGACCCAGCTGCTGGGCCAACTCGGGAACCGGTTGCACATCCATGTAACCCCCCAGCTGCTGGTTCCGCATTTTCTGCACATCAGGAACGACTGGGGCGTGATTGCCTTTGCTTTTGTCGCAGCCACGCTGCTGAAAGGCATCTGCGACTACGTGGGAACCTACCTGGCGAATTATGCCGGCTACGGGATGATCACCGACATGCGCGACGACCTCTATGAGGCGATCCTGCGCCGCTCGGTCTCGTTTTTTCAGAAGCACACCACCGGGTCGCTGCTGTCAGCGCTGATCACTGACATCGAGCGCGTGCAGTACGCCATGTCCACGATTCTCTCGGACTTTCTGCAGCAGGCTTGCACCCTGCTGTTCATGATTGTGCTGGTGATAGGGCTGGGCGGTCGCCTGGCCTGGGTTCTGCTGATCTTCATCCCGATCGCTATCGGCTCGATCGCGCGGATCGGGCGCGACGTTCGGCGGACGACGCGCAAGGGTCAGGACAAGCTCGCCGACATCCAGAACATCCTCCACGAGACCATCACCGGCAACCGCATCGTGAAGGCCTTCAATATGGAGTTCTGGGAGCTGCTCCGGTTCCGGCAGGCGGCCAAGCGGCTCTTTCGCGCCAATCTGCGTCTGGTGCGAGCGCAGGCGATTACCTCACCGCTCATGGACTTTATCGGCGCGGTCGCCATTGCTCTGCTGCTGTGGGTTGGCCGGAATGAGATCGGACACGGGGCGATGCAGGTGGGCACGTTCCTGGCCTTCATCGTGGCGCTGTTCAAGCTTTACGATCCCATTCGCCGCTTCGGTGCCTATTACAACAACTTTCAGCAGGCTTCCGGCGCCTCCGCCGCCATCTTCAGCTTCATGAACGATCAGGACGAGGTGCCGGAGGCAAAACAGCCAAAGGCCCTGAAGGGCTTCAAAGACAGCGTCGTTCTCGACAAGGTGAGCTTCTCGTACAAGGACGAGGAAAGCGACTTTCCCCGGATCGTCCTCGACGACATCAACCTCACCATTCAACGCGGTGAAGTGGTCGCGCTGGTCGGGCCCAGCGGCGGCGGCAAATCCACGCTGGTGAACCTCATCCCGCGCTTCTTCGACGTCACCGCCGGACGCATCCTGATTGACGGACTCGATGTCCGCCAGGTCAGCCTCTCCTCTCTGCGTACCCAAATCGGCAAAGTCACGCAGGAGACGATCCTCTTCAACGACACGGTCCGCAACAACATCGCCTATGGCCAGCCCGATGTTCCGTTGTCGCGGGTCGTGGACGCTGCCAAAGCTGCCCTGGCCCATGACTTCATCGAACGCATGCCGGACAAATATGACACCATCATAGGCGAGAAGGGCTTCCGCCTCTCCGGCGGCGAACGGCAGCGGCTAGCCATTGCGCGCGCCATTCTGAAGAACGCGCCCATCCTCATCCTCGATGAAGCCACCTCCGCCCTCGACGCCGAGAGCGAATCCCTTGTGCAGGTCGCCCTCGCCAATTTGATGGAGGGCCGTACCGTCATCGTCATCGCGCATCGCCTCTCCACGGTGCGCCGCGCCACACGCATTGCGGTTCTGGAGCATGGGCAGATTACCGCGATCGGCTCGCACGACGAGCTGCTGCAGACTTCGCCGACCTACCAGAAGCTCTATCGTCTTCAGTTCATGGATATTGGCGATGCGAGCGGGAACGGTCATCAAATCGGCGGCCATGAGCCGGAAATTATTGATGCGGAGCCGGTGAGCGAACCGGCGCTGACCGGAAAGAACCCACAATGAACGAAGCACAGCCGCCGGTGTACTCCATGACCGGATTCGCCCGGGTCTCCGGGCGAGTCTCCGAGACGCTGGGATTTAACCTCAGCCTGAAAAGCGTGAACCATCGCTTCCTCGACCTGCACATGCGGTTGCCTCAGGGCTCCGAAGGCATCGAGATGCAGTTGCGCCGGATTCTCAAGGACAAGCTGCGGCGTGGCCACGTGGAAGTCACGCTGAATCTCGAGCGAAGCCAGAAAGCCGAAGCCGGCTACGATCACGCTCTGGTCGCTGCTTACATTGAGGCGTTTCGCGCGGCCGCGGTCGAGCACAAGCTCAACACCGAGCCCGACCTCAACGCCGTCTTCCGCCTGCCCGGCGTGCTTGTCTGCGAAGCGCGCAGCACGGAGGAAGATCTGCAGAGGCTGGAGGAAGCTGTTCTGCGCGAAACTGACGGCCTGGTTGCCGCTCTGCAGACCATGCGCGCCCGGGAGGGCTCCGTTCTCGCCGATGAACTCCGCTCCGGTATGGAGCGGCTGCACAGTTTGGTCGATGAAGCAGCGACGCTGCGTGAAAAGATTCAGGAAGCCTATTGCGAGCGTCTGAATCAGCGCATGAAGACCCTGCTCGACGGCGATTTCGACCAGGATCGCATCCTGCAGGAGGCGGCCCTGATCGCCGAGCGCAGCGATGTCGAAGAAGAGATCACCCGCCTCCGCACCCACATCGATCACTTCACTGGTCTGCTCGATCAGGGCGGGGAAGTGGGCAAGAAGCTCGACTTCCTGCTGCAGGAGATGAATCGCGAGGCCAACACGCTCCTGTCGAAAACCAGTGGCGTGGCCGGCAACGGCACCCGCATCACCGAAGCCGGTCTCGGCATGAAGTCGGAAATCGAAAAGGCGCGGGAGCAGATTCAGAATCTGGAGTAGCAGAACGTTCGGTAACAGGGGAAGAAAGACGCTTGGCAGGAATTCTCTTCATCATTTCGGCGCCTTCGGGATCAGGCAAATCGACGATCGTCAACCAGCTGCGTTCGCTGGTGCCGGGGCTGGATTTTTCTGTCTCCTGGACCACGCGGGGCGCGCGCGGCTCCGAACAGGAATCGCGCGAATACCATTTCACGACCCGTGAGCATTTCGAGGAGATGGTCGATCGCGGCGAGTTCCTCGAATATGCCCAGGTCTTCGGCAACTATTACGGCACGCCGCGCTCGGCTTTGGAACAGGCCTTCTCGCAGGGCCGCGACCTGCTTCTCGACATCGACGTGCAGGGCGCTGCCCAGGTGCGCACGAGGATGCCGGACGCCGTTTCTATCTTTCTCATGCCGCCGTCTCCGGAGATCCTCGCGACCCGTCTGCGCAATCGCAGCCGCGCCGAAGGCAGTGTCCAGGAAGAGATCATTACCCGCCGCCTCGCCCAGGCCCGCCAGGAGATTGAGAATTACCGCGATTATGGTTATATTCTCGTCAACGATATCCTCGACCGTGCCGTGGAGGAGATGGCCGCCATCGTGGCCGCCGAGCGCATCTGGCGCGCTGGATCGGCGGACGGGGCGCCGGCGGACCGTGAGCGGTTGCTGCAGATTGCACAAAGTTGCCGCCAGGCCAACTCCGAAGCGCGGGTCAGGCCGGTGCTTCAGGCCTTTGGAGTCCCGGAGCCGGCATCGAAGTGAGTTTTGCGAGATCATTCTCG
>JBAUZR010000304.1:0-2678 GCA_049585375.1 Acidobacteriaceae bacterium | reverse complement strand
GGATGAACGTGGTGGTGAGCGCCACGGTGCTGGTGCTGGCGGTGATCGCATTTTTCAGCTACGACCTGATTTCATTCCGGCAAAATCTGATTCGAAATCTGGAGACGTCGGCGCAGATCGTGGGGGCGAACAGTGTGTCGGCGCTGCTGTTTGACGACCCGCAGAGCGCGGCGACGACGCTGGAGGCGCTGCGCAACTCTCCGGATGTGGTGAGCGCGACGCTGCTGGCCAACGACGGGCAGGTATTTGCCGAGTACCGGCGGAATGGGGGCGCGTCCCCAACCGGGACAGAGCTGCCGCCAATGACGGCGGGGCGGGTGGATCAGGAGTGGGTGCAGGGAAGCCATGTTCTGCTGGCACACCGGATTGTCTTTCAGGGGAAGAATGAGGGGACGGTGGTGATCGCCGCGAAGCTGACGGAGACGGGCCGGCGGGCGCGGCAATATCTGATGATCGCGCTGGGCGTGCTGCTGATCTGCATGGTAGCGGGGGTGCTGATCGGATCGCGGGTGCGCAAGATGGTGGCGCAGCCGATTGCGGCGCTGGCGGAGACGGCGCTTCAGGTTTCGCGGGAGCGGGATTATACGGTGCGGGCAACGCCGCACACGGACAACGACGAGATTGCTGTGCTGATCGATGCATTCAACGAGATGCTGGTGCAGATCCAGGAACGGGATACGGCGCTGCGGGGGGCGCGCGATCAGCTGGAGACACGGGTGCAGGAGCGGACGGCGGCGCTGCGGGCGGCGAACCGGGAGCTGGAAGCGTTCTCGTATACGGTGGCGCACGATCTGCGCGGACCGCTCGATGCGGTGCAGGGAATGGTGTACATCCTGGAAACCCTGGAGCGGGAGAAGCGCGAGGGCGAGCGGGGCGAGATTCTGGAGCAGCTGCAGCTCGCCACGCGCAACATGGCGCTGCTGATCGACGATCTGCTGAACCTGTCGCGCGCGAGCACCACGACCGTGAAACGGGAGCCGGTGCGGCTGACAGAGCTGGCGTGGCAGATTGCCGGGGATCTGAAACGAAGCGATACGGGGCGGGCGGTGGAGTTCCGGATCGAGCAGGTGCCGGAGATCGAAGCGGATGGCGGTCTGATGCGGGTGGTGCTGGACAATCTGATCCGCAATGCGTGGAAGTACACGTCGCGGCACGAGCACGCCAGCATTGAATTCGGTGCGGTACGGAAGCGAGGGGAGACGATCTTCTACGTACGGGATGACGGAGCGGGATTCGATCCAAGGCTGAACGACCAGCTCTTTCAGCCCTTCCATCGTCTGCACAGCCGGAGCGAATTCCCGGGGACGGGAATTGGACTGACAACGGTGCAGCGGATTCTGGAGCGGCACGGAGGGCGTATCTGGGCTGAAGGGGCGGTGGAGAAGGGTGCGACATTCTGGTTCACGGTGAAGAGCGGAGTGGCGGCGGTGGCATGAGGAGAGCGGGATACGCCGGGAGCGGGGCGGGATTCTGAGAGTCTTCTAATTTTGGTGTCTTCTTTCGGGTCATTGGTTCGCAGGGAATGCGGGCGATGGGACCCAATTCTGAGAACAGGCTGACGGTTTCAACGGGAGCGGTGGGTGCGCCGGAGACGGCGCTGGCCCCTGCGGCGGGGGAGAGCGTTGCCGGGGCGGGCATCGAGGCGGCGGAGCCCGTTCACGAAGGACGACTGGACCGGATTGGCATGCGGCTGGACGTCATGGTGAAGGTGCCCTCGTTTTGCGTTCGGGATCTGCTGGCGCTGGAGAGGGGAACCGTGGTGGAGACCGGCCATGAGCATACCCAGGATGTTCCGGTGCGGTGCGGCGGAGCCCCGCTGGCATGGGCCGAGTTCGAGGTGGTGAACGACGTTCTTGCGGTGCGGCTTACGAGGCTCGCGTAGGAATATGGCGACGGCAACGCACTGGACGGTGGATCGGCAGGAAGGCTGGGCGGGAGCATGGCTGGGGTGGATTCGCAGCCTGATGAAAGCGCGCGCAGGGGCGGAATCACCGCTGCAGGTGGAAGGGCGGATCAGCCTGGGTGCGAAGAAATCGCTGGTGCTGGTGAACTGCCGGGGTCGCGAGGTGCTGCTGGCGGTGAGCGGCGACGCGGTAACGCCGGTGATGGAACTGCCCCGCCGGTCACAGAAGGCGAAGCCATGAACAGCGCTGTGTTGCTGGTGGCGAGAGCATCGGGCGGCCTGCAATTGCCCGCGGGCCTTGTGAACGACAACGCGATCCCCTGGACGATCGTTTTTTCGCTGACGCTGCTGACGCTGCTGCCGGCGATCGTGCTGGCGATGACGCCGATGGTGCGTCTGCTGGTGGTGTTTCATTTTCTGCGCCAGGCGCTGGGGACGCAGACGGCGCCCTCCAACCAGGTGCTGATGGGGCTGGCGCTGATGATGACCTGGTTCCTGATGCAGCCGGTGCTGCTGCAGGTGGATCAGCAGGCCGTGGAGCCTTTTCGCGCAGGGACGATCTCCGGATGGGAGGCGATCGAACGAGGCTCGGGACCGCCGAAGACCTACATGCTGAAGTACGCGAGAGAGAAGGACCTGGCGCTGTTTGTCTCGGCGTCGATGACCGGGCGTCCCGCGAAGGCCGAGGATCTGCCGCTCCGGGTTGTGGTTCCCGCCTACATGCTGAGCGAGCTGAAGGCTGGATTTGAAATTGGGGCGGTACTGTTTCTGCCCT
>JBAUZR010000303.1:0-6463 GCA_049585375.1 Acidobacteriaceae bacterium | reverse complement strand
TTCCTGGTCAGACGGGTAGTTGACACAGGTTACGCTATGATCCGCTTACGAGGAAGCATGCGGTTGGGTTTCCAATTTCCAAAGGCTACCGGGCGCCGGCGCGGTACTGGAACCTGTTTGGCGTGGGTGTTGGCGCTCGCTTTACCGGTCTGTGCGCAAACTCATGCACCGAGCCCTCCGCCGACGCTGCCCGATGTACCGACGCTGATCCAGCAGGTGCGGGAACATCAGCGGCAGATGGAGGCCGTTCAGGAGAACTACACCTTCCACGAAACCGATGTGACGCACGAGCTGAACAAGGACGGAAGCGTGAAGAAGACTCAATCCGAGGAGTACGAGGTCTTCTTCGTCAATACGCATCCGGTGCGCCGGCTGATTCGCAAGGACGGCAAGGACCTCGATCCCGATCAGCAGAAGAAGGAACAGGACCGGATCACGAAGGCGGTTGAAAAGGCGCAGCAGACGCCTCCCGGCCAGTCGCCGCACGGCGATGAGTCGATCAGTGTGAGCAATATTCTGTCGATGGCAAAGATTTCGCAGCCGCGGCGGGTGATGCTCGACGGGCGCAGCACGATCGCCTTCGATTTCACCGGAAACCCGAAAGCGAAGGCCCACAGTCTGGCCGAGGAAGCAGCTTTGCGCACATACGGCACCATCTGGATCGACGAAAAAGATCGTCAGGTGCGGCGACTGGTGGCCACCCTCGGGTCCAACGTGCGGGCGGGCTTCGGCCTTCTTTCCCTGGGCAAAGGCAGCAATCTCACGTTCGACCAGAAGCTGGTGAACAACGAACTATGGCTGCCGACCAGCGCCGAGATCCATTTGGTCGCCCACGCCATTGGCATCCTCGGCTTCCGCGCGCAGATCCAGATGACCGACGACGGGTACAAAAAGTTCCACGCTGAAGCGCAGCAGCAGGCAGGCAGCACGGTTGCGACGCCGGCTCCCCAATAACGATGATGCAGCCGCTTTCAGCTGATGGGGTCGTGCTCCGCACATTTCGTACAGGTGATGAGGCTGCGTTTTTGCGTCTCAATGAGGCATGGATCAGCAGGGATTTCACCCTCGAGGAAGAGGATCGTCAGCTTCTGAGTGATCCGCAGACGGACATTCTCAATGAATGCGAAGGCACGGGAGGCGGTGCGTCTTTACGAGAGGCTGGGGTTTCGGCGCCTGCCCGCACCACTGCACCCCTCGCGATACGAGCGGACAAATGTCTTTATGAAGTTTCGAGTGGGAGATCTGTAACGGTCCCTGCACTAAAATTTTGAATCTGTGACAGACGTGGTTTCTTTTTTTGTATGGAAAATGAAGAAGGCCGCCGGATTGGTGTCGGCGGCCCTGCATTTCGCACCCGGGTTGGTTATTCAGGCTGCGGTGTTGCATCGGGGGCCTGGTTCTGGCCGCCCATCCTCTGCTCACGGCGCGCCTGCATCTTCGCGCGCATCTCCTCGAACTTCTGCTTCTGCTGGTCATTCAGCGCGGCTTCGAGGCGGGTTTGCGAATCCTGCTGGATGGCCTGCGCTTTCGCGCGCTTGTCCTGGCGCGAGAGCGACTGATCCTGCCAGAGAGCCTGCATCTTCTGCTGGCGATCCACCAGAATCGGCTTGATCTGGGCCTGCTGATCGGAGGTCAGATCGAGCGTCTTCGTCAGGTGCGCCAGTTGCCGATCCGGATCCATGCGCTGGCCGCGATGGCCGGACTGCTGTTCGCCGCTGGTCTGGGGTGTCGTGGGTTGCGCGCTGTTGTCCTGCGCGTAGAGGGCGGCATTCGCGCTGACTGCGATGATTCCGCCGAGTGCAAGTGCAAAGATTGTGTTTCTCATGGAATTTTTCAATTCCTCCTTGCCCCTCTCGAACACGCGCGTGGGCGAACTGTTGCGTGGGAAATGGGCTGTCTCGCCACACGAATCCCTGAAACTTTTAACATGAAACAGCGTCCCGCTCAGTGTTTCAGCGCTTGTCGTTTGCACTCTGCAGGGCCTTCGGCGGCATTGGCACCGGATCGGAACGCAGCCCACAGCGCAGCAATCCTGGAGCGTGCTCTTCGGGGCCGGGCACATACGCGTACGCAAAGACGGCTTCGTAATCGCGCTCGCCGGGATAGTTGCAGTGGGCGCAGCTGGGACGGTAAGCGATAGCCGGATTGTCGAGCATCGCTTCCACCCACTGCTGCGAGCCTTTGGCCGGAACGGTGAGGTATTGCGGATCGCGAGGCGAAACAGCGGACCGCGACGCAAACATCGCTCCCTGGGGAATGAGAGCATTAACCAGCGCACCGCCTCGTCCCGCGGAAGCACGCCACAGCCAGCGATCGCCGACGCGCGCATACCAATGCGCACTGGAAGGCACGGGCCTCTCCAGACGGATTTCTTTGCTGGTATGGTTCTCGATCCGGAAGAGGAATCCCGGACCCGAGCCGGGGGTCGTTTCTGCCAGGTAGCTCGCCGTCAACTGCACGCCTTTGCAAGGTGCCACCGTCGTTTGCACTCGCCGCGGGATTCCTGCGGAGACGGCGACCGCCGACGATGCGATCAGCAAAGCTGCAAGCGCCAGCCCGGGACGCAAACGTCTGCCAAGCGCCTGGAGCACCAGAAAAATCAGCTCCGGCCCAGCGCGTCCAGATCGATGGACTTGTAGTCTCCACGCTCGATGCCCTGGCGAATCTGCTGCGGGGTCTTGCCCAGCTTTGTCATCTTGTAAGCGTAGGCTTCCTCCGCCGCACAGGTGGCACAGATGGCACCGTGGGTTCCTTCAAAACAACTGTGCAGGCTGGTGTGCCCAAGGGCCCGATCGCAGCGGCAATAGCAGGGCAACTGGTAGAGAACCGTGGATATTTGCGCCGCCTCTTTGTAGACTTCCACCTGCCACTTTTCCCTGAAGAACGGACCGGTGAGCTGATTTCCGGAAAGGATTGGCGGGAGCGTCTGACCTTTAACCGGCGGCTGTGGATGGTAAGCGGGGACGTCCTCCTGCGGGTCGGAATACTGGGCGTGGACCGCGTGGCTCGGAAGATTGGCGAGGGGAACGGCGTATCCGGCAACGATCAGAAACGGAACGGCCAGCGTCAGGATGGTTCGGGTCACGGCAGGTCTCCGTGGTCCATGGTACCGAAACCTGCGCCCGGTTCGCGAGACGGGGAGGAGCGCCGAGGCCGCAAAACCAAAAAAAAGACGGCACGAACGGTAAATTGTCCGTGCCGGGAGGCCAGTGACGCAACTTGTAAACTTCTCTCCAGCCGGGAATTCTCGGTCGCCGGTCTGGAACCAAACTCTTAAACTCTCTGATGCCGCAACAGCCTGGGAGGCGGCATCCTTTGCACCAGTAAGAAACCAACAATCTGATTGCTGATCTCCAAAATAGTGTAACCCGTACCGGTCATTCGCACAAGCCCAATACATAATTTAGTATTTTTTGGGCAAGTTTTGTTGATTCTACTAGCTCTGCTTCTTGAGGCTTTTAATGGACCCCATGATCGAATCGGCGCCTGATCAGCCTCCTCAACCCCGTCTGCAGGCGATCCGCACTGGCCTTTTGATTGCCGGATCGGCACTGCTGGGCGGACTGGCAGTCGTTCTTTGGAACCGAAGCTCCCTGTCCAGGCTTCGCCAGCCGGTGGAAACGGCCTCACGGCCTTCTCTCTATCCAGACGAGGACGAGGATTAAAAGTTGCGGCCTGGGCTGGGGTCAGCCGAGGCCGTCGATGGCTGCCGCGAGGTCGAAGTCGCGCTCCGTCAGTCCCCCGGCGTCGTGGCTCACCAGAGCCAGGCGGACTTTGTTATAGCGAATATCAATGTCGGGATGATGGCCGGCGCCTTCCGCCAGTTCAGCCACGCCGTTCACGAACTGCATAGCTTCCACGAAGTTATCAAAGGTGCAGCGACGGACCAGTTCGCCGCCCTCCAGGCTCCAGAGCGGCATCGATGCGAGCTTTTGACGAACAATTTTGTCGTCCAGGACAGGCATGGCGATTCCTCCCATGCTGGGGATATCAGGCAAACCCGATCATACCTTGAGATCTTCGATGGCTCCGGCGAAGGAAAGCGGCGAGAAGCGCGGGGAACGGATCATTTCGACGCGCAGATCTTCCCACAGGGAGTCAGGAAGCCCAAGGAAGACTTCGACGATGTTGGGATCGAACTGGGTGCCGGCGTACTTTTCGATCTCTTTGCGGGCCACGCTGTAGGAACGGGCGCGACGGTAAGGCCGGTCGGAAGTGATGGCGTCGACGGTGTCGGCGATGGCGAAAATCCGGGCGCCCAGCGGAATCTGTTCGCCGCTGAGCTGACGGGGATAGCCGTTGCCGTCGTAATGCTCCTGGTGGCTATAGACAATCTCGGCGGCTTCCTCGAGGAAGGGGATCTTGCGCAGGATCTGATAGCCGCGGGCGCAGTGCTCGCGCATGATGGCCTGCTCCTCCGGATTGAGTTTGCCGGGTTTCAGCAGGATCGCATCGGGAATGGCCATTTTGCCAATGTCGTGCAGAAAGGCGCCGCGCGCGATGACGCGGGTCTGGGCCATCTCCACGCCACAGTGCCGGGCGAGGGCGATGGTATAGGCGGTCACGCGCCGGGAATGGCCTTCTGTTTCCTGGTCTTTCAGATCGAGCGCGTCGCCCAGCGCTTCGAGGGTGATGTCGTAGGAGCGCTCGAGGTCCGACATGGCCTGTCGCAGCATCTCGGTGCGGGCGGAAACCAGTTGCTCCAGGTTGTGCCGGTAGACCTGGTTCTGCTGCACGAGCTGGCGATAATCCAGAGCGCGGCGAACGGTGGCGAGCAACTGCTCTTTTTCAAATGGCTTCAGGAGGTAGTCGTAGGCACCTTTGCGCATCGCGGAGATGGCGACGCCGACATCGTGGATGGCAGTGACCATCACCATGGGCGTATCCGGGTGAATTTCCCGGAGGCGTTCCAGCAGACCGATCCCATCCAGCCCGTTCATCACAATGTCGGAGAGAATCAGATCGTACGGCGGATCCTTTTCCAGATGCTGGATGGCTTCGAGACCATTGGAGGCTAGAACAGGAGCGTAGTTCGACTTCTCCAGCATGGCGGCCATGAGGGTCCGCACGTAGGGTTCGTCGTCCACGATCAGGATCCGCTCTGACGCCACTGCTCCTCCAGCTTTGAAAGGGTTCAAGGGCCCAGAGAAAGTTCGGGCCATCAACAATCCCGATTCATCGTATCCTGGCGCATCAGGTCCAATCCCGCAATTCCCGGAATGGGGAATGCCGTGGACTATTTCCCGTCAACGCCCTTGCGTTTTGCGGGAAGATGCAAGCGTCAATCTCTGCCATCCTGGATTTGCTTTGCTGAGCGCGATCCGCATCCTATGTTCGTGGTAAGCTTCTTCCTGCGGGAGTCCCATTCCCCAGACCGACCCAACGCATGCTGTTCGAACTGGATAAGCATCTTTCGAAAGTGACCGCTCGCGAAATGGCGCCTCAGTCTCTCGAAGAGAGACAGCGCGACATTTACGACAGCCACCGTCATCGGGTTTTTTCCGTTTCCTACTACATGACGGGGAGCGAACTGGAGGCCGAGCAGATTCTTCGCGATGCCTTCGTGCGCGCCTTCCGAGCCGCTCCGGAGCCGGATCATGCGGTGGTGGACACGGCGCTGGTGGATGAGCTGAAGATCCAGCGGGTTCTGGAGGAAGCGGAGGTGGCTCCGCCGCCCGAAGTGGGCTATCTGCCGCAGCGCCACAATATCCTGCGCACCGAACTAGAAGAGGCCATCCGGTATCTGCCTCCGACCGAGCGCCTCGTCTTCCTGCTCATGGATGTGGAAGGATACCCGGCGAAACGGGTTGCGGAACTGCTCAACATGTCGCCTTCGAGTGTGCTGCGGACTGCGCTCACGGCGCGCCTGCGGCTGCGCTCCGAACTGGCCACGATGTGTCAGAACAACCGGGAAGCCGCCTGACCGGGCAAATCGTCCAGGAACGTCTCGACCCTTCTTCAACTCGGCGATGGAGTCAGCTTGCGCGCTTCCCGCTGCGCACGCCGGTTTTTTGCCCAGCCCGGCTTGGTGACCTGCCGTGCCCGCCCCAGCGCCAGAGCGTCGGCCGGGACATTATCGGTGATGATGGACCCCGCCGCCACGTAGGCGCCTTCGCCGATGACCACGGGCGCCACTAGCGCTGAGTCGCTGCCGATAAACACACGATCGCCAATGATGGTCTGGTGTTTGTCCACCCCATCGTAGTTGCAGGTGATGGTGCCGGCGCCGATATTGACGCCGGTGCCGACTTCCGCGTCGCCCAGATAGGTGAGGTGGTTGGCCTTTGATCCGGCGCCGATGCGGGTATTTTTGGTCTCGACGAAATTGCCAACGTGCGCGCTCTCGCCGATATGGCATCCCGGCCGCACATGCGCGAGCGGGCCGACACGCGCCCCCTTGTCGATCTGCGACTCGGCCACCACGCTTGAGTGCTGGATGAGAACCTGATCGGCCAGGGTGGCG
>JBAUZR010000302.1:0-2436 GCA_049585375.1 Acidobacteriaceae bacterium | reverse complement strand
GCTGGTTAGTTTTCACGATGAAGGAGCCGGCGGGATACGTGCCGTCGCTCAATTTGACCTGGGACTTGGCGCGGCCGACGTCGATGCCCTGCATGCGGAGGATGTGAATGACGAAGGCGACGCGAGTGGGGTCCTGCTGATCGGAGGGAAGGATGTAGCCGTAGGGCGCGTCTTTTGTGCCGGCGGCGAGGGCTTCACGGGTCTTGGCATAGAAGTCGCCGAGGATGACCTGAGGGAAGCCGGCGACAAACTCCAGCGAGCTGAGAACGCCGCTCTCCGCGTAATTGGTGTTGTCTCGCAGGGACCAGAGGACGGTTTTATAGGGCGGATCGGGGCGGTACCATTCGCGCTTGGTGAAGTTGCCGAAGCCGCCGCCACCGCCGCCGAGAATGGCTGGGTTGGGCTGCCAGATGGTGCGCTCCATGGTGCTGGCCCCGTCGTTCCCCATGATCTCGTAAAAGCGCATGAGGGCGTTGTGATTGGTGGCCATCTGCGCGACGTAGCCGGGCGACCAGGCGTCGACGTAGGCGTGGGTCCAGACGCCGGGCATGCCGTAACGGGCGAGCTGGGTCATATCCCAGTTCGCGAACATAGGTAGCTCGCTGTAGACGATGGGGCTCCACAGGGGATTCTGCGGCGCCTGGCCGCTGTAGATGTAGAGGAAGGGCACTGACTCATGCAGGTCGTGCATGACCTGGGGATGCCACTGAAGAAACCAGCGCAGCAGGTTCTGGTTCGCCATGCCGGAGTAGTTGATGTCGCGGTTGTTATCGTGCTCGATGTACTTACCCCAGTAAGGGACGCCGGACATTTTGGAGTAGTCGGTGGTGTCGACGTTGTGGTCGTAGTACCAGTCGATGGAGCGGTCGCGGCCGTCGGGATCGGCGACGGGGACGATGGCAATGATGACATTCTTGCGGATGCTCTGGACAAGCGGCGAGTCTTCCGTGACGAGTCGGTAGGCCAGTTCCATGAGCATTTCGGGAGGGCCGAGCTCGGCGCTGTGAAGTCCGCCGGAGAGGGTGTAGAGGGGCTTCGTGCGGGCCATGATGGCCTGGGCATCAGCGTCGGAGAGGCCGCGCGGATCGGCGAGCTTCGCGAGGTTAGCGCGTTCGTCATCGAGGTGGGCGATGGAGTCTTCCGATCCGATGAAGACAATGACGGAGTCGCGGCCTTCTTCTGTCTTGCCGATGCGCAGGACCTTGAGACGGCCGGTGTGCGCGGCGAGGGTGTCGTAGTAGCGGAGGATGTCAGCGTAGTAGGTGAGCTTCTTCGGCGCGCCGATGTCGTAGCCGAGCGCATCGCGGGGCGAAGGGACGGCGCCGCCTGCGGGCAAATGATCGACCAGGGGGCTCAGGAATTCCGGCTTGGTAGTCCATGCGCGAACGTGCGCAGCGAACTGGGAATCCATGGTTTGGGCCGGAGACGCAGTGGAGAGGGAAAGCAGACAGGCGAACAGCACCACAGCAACACGCTGGAACATGGGCTCAGACTCCGCCGGAACGAGGATGTCCGCTATAGTAACGTGCCGGCGCACAAAAGCGAGCGAAGTGGGCGGGGCCGAGAGAAAAGCTCGGGCGGGTGCCTGCAGGCGCGGGGGTTGCTTCGATCAGTACTGGATGATTTTTTCCGAAGTTGCGGTGAGGTTGACAGACGAATGAGGCAACAGAGGCAGGGTAAAGCTGAAAGGGTAGCTGACCTGGACGCGCACAAAGCACCCCTGACCGTTACTGTTGGTGGAGCAGGAAGCGCAGGGGGTGGTGGAGCAATTGGGGGTGGTGCCCGGCCAGACGAAGGAGCTGGTGGTGTTGACTGTGATCGAGGAGGCGACGAGGCCGGGAGGGGCGATGCTCTGCACGTAGTTCTGAATGTCCGTGGCGCTGGCGGTGCAATCGTAGCCGAGGGTGAAACCTGGCGGCGCCGAGGTCGAGCAGGCGGAGGTCCAGTCGGCGCCCCGAACGGCGGCGTAGCGCGTTGCCTCCTCCGCGGCATAGGAAACGAAGTGGTTGGCATAGAAGGCGATGGAGCAGTCGATGACGCCGATGAGGAGGATGAAGAGGATGGTGGCGACCAAGGCGAACTCCACGAGGTTGCTGCCGCGTTCCTCACGCACGAATCGTCGCAGCACGGGGAAAAGACCGTCGTTCATCAGTTGCCCCCGGCGCGCATGGTTGCGGAGCTGGACAGGGCGATCGAGGACGGAATTCCCGGCCAGGCGAAGAGGGGCGTGTAGCTGGCGGAGGTGGTGACGGTAACCTTGTAGACCCAGTTGGCCGAGCAGTTGGAAGGCACGGAGGCACAATTGGCGGAGAAGGAAGAGCCGTCGGAGCATTCGCAGCCCCAGGTGGGCGTGGCGACGATCAGGTTGGCGACGTTCGGTGCATCGTCGTGGGCCGCAGTCTGAATCGCCGCCCCGTTGCTGGAGATATTCCCGGG
>JBAUZR010000301.1:0-20964 GCA_049585375.1 Acidobacteriaceae bacterium | reverse complement strand
GCGCTCGGGATTGGCGGCCTGTTGCTCTTCGGCCTGCCGGAGTCGAAAGACGAGCAGGCGACGGGCGCCTGGGACAACGAGGGCATCGTGCAGCGCGGCCTGCGAGCCCTGAAGCAGTCCAGCGCGGGGAAGAACCTGGTGCTCATGGCCGACGTCTGCCTCTGCGAGTACACCTCGCACGGTCACTGCGGGATCGTGAAACAGCAGGGCGACGACTACGAGATCGAGAACGACCCGACGCTGGAGCTGCTGGCGCGGACAGGGTTATCGCTGGCGCGCGCCGGCGCGGATATCGTCGCACCCAGCGACATGATGGACGGCCGCGTGGCGGCGATCCGCGATGGGCTGGACGAGGAAGGCTTCGAGCAGACACCGATCCTCTCCTACGCGGCAAAGTTTGCCTCCGCGTTCTATGGACCCTTCCGCGAGGCGGCCGACTCGACGCCGCAGTTCGGGGACCGGCGCAGCTATCAGATGGACGGCGCGAACGCCCGCGAGGCCATGCGCGAGATCGAGCTGGACCTGGCCGAAGGCGCGGACATGATCCTGATGAAGCCGGCGCTGCCGTATCTGGACGTGATTCGCGACGCGCGCACGCGCTTCGATGTGCCGATCGGCGCCTATCAGGTTTCCGGCGAGTACTCGATGCTGCAGGCGGCCTTTGCAAAGGGGTGGCTGGAGCCGAAGCGGGCGATGATGGAGTCGCTGCTGGCCATCCGTCGCGCCGGGGCGGGGTTTATCGTGACGTATTTTGCGCAGGAGGCGGCAAAGGCGCTCGACTAGGCCGCTCAGGCGAGAGCGTGTGATGGTGCGCTGGAAATGAGCCACGTCCGCAATCCGCGGCCCCCGGACTGCATCCCTCCTGTGGAGTGATTCCCATTCCCGTGAAGGAGAATCGATTGTCGTGAATCGCCATTGCCGCATCGCCGCTCTCTCCGCGCTGCTGATTCTGCTGGCCGCTGGCTGCAATCGGAGGAGCGCCACGGCATCGGCGGCAACAGAAACCTCGGCGAGCCTTCAACGGCATGCCATGCGCGGCACCATTGTGGGCGAGAGCACCAGTGCCCGGCAGATCACCGTCCGTCAGGAAGCGATCCCCGACTTTATGCCGGCCATTGACGCTGTCTACACGCTGAGCGATGGCATCGCGCTTCGTACCGTGCAGCCAGGGGACCAGATCAGCGCCACGGTCCTGTCCTCTTCCGACGACGACACAATGCGCCTGACAAACATTGCGGTGACCGCGCAACCGAGGCATCCGCTGACCGAGAGCGAGCTGCCGCCGCACGAGTTGCTGATGGGCGAAGCGGTGCCGGATATTCCGATGGTGAACCAGGCCGGCCAAGCTGTTGGCCTGCATCAGTTCCGCGGGAAAGCGGTTCTGCTGACCTTCATCGACACCCGCTGCACCGAAGATTGCCCGGTCATCACCGGACGCTTCCAGAAGGTGGATAACCTGCTCCGGGAAGATCCGCAGGCCTATGGATCGAGCCACCTGCTGTCGATCAGCATCGACCCGGCGAATGACAAGCCTCCGGTGCTGCGGCGCTATGGACTTCAATATCTGGATGGCAACGCGGCGGGATTCGCGCACTGGGGCTTCGTGGACCTGACGCCCGCCAACCTGAAGAAGCTGGCGAAGGACTTTGGGGTCATCTACCGGCCGTCGCCGGATGGGGATATCGCCCACACCCTGTTGACAGCGCTGATCGCTCCCGATGGCACTGTCAAACAGGTGTGGAGCGGCGACGACTGGAACCCTCAGAGCGTGGCCCAGGCGGTGGCCTCATCGGCGAAGGAGTCTCGAGGGCGGTCGTAGGAGGGACGCAGCGCAGGTTTCTTACTCCGGGCCTGCGGCGGTCTCGCGCGAATCCTCAGGGGGTTCGACCGCATCTTCCATTCCGGAGCCCTGCGTACAATAAAGAGTTTGGGGCTGGGCGCGCGATTCCTGACGCCTGCGCGCGCCTCAACGAAAACCCATATTTTGGAAATGGAGCCCTCCTTGGCAGAGACGATTTATGACGTGGCAATCCTCGGCGGCGGACCAGCCGGCTACACGGCGGCCATCCGCGCCGGGCAGTACGGCCTGAAGGTCGCGCTGATCGACAAGTCTGAGAAGCTGGGCGGAACCTGCCTGCACGTGGGCTGCATTCCCACCAAGTCGCTGCTCTTTAATGCCGAGGTCTATGACTATCTGAAGCACGCGAAGGAATATGGCATCGAGGGGCTGGGCGAAGGCAAGGTGAACTGGCAGGCGGTGCTCGACCGCAAGAACCAGATCATCGCCAAGCACACTAAAGGGCTCGACTTCCTGATGCGGAAGAACAAAGTCACGGTGGTGCAGGGCTGGGGCAAGCTCACCGGTCCGGCGAAAAACGGTGTGCTGACGCTGTCCGTCGAAGGCGGCAAGGGTCCGGCCACCGTCCAGGCGAAGAACGTAATGCTGGCCACCGGATCCGATGCGAAGCTGCTGCCGGGGCTCACGGCAGACGATACGGTTCTGACCAACGTGGAGATTTTGTCCCTAAAGCAGATTCCGAAGTCGCTGGCGATCATCGGCGCGGGCGCGGTGGGCGTGGAGTTTGGATCGATCTTCCGCAGCTTTGGCTCTGAGATCAGCATTATCGAGTTCCTGCCGCGCGTGGTTCCCAACGAAGACGAAGACGTGAGCAAGGAACTGGCGCGGACCTTCAAAAAGCGCGGCATCGACATCAACGTCGGCGCCAAGGTCGAAAAGGTAGAGAAGACGAAGACCGGTGCAAAGGTAACGTTCACCGCCTCCGACGGAAAGAAGGTCGAGAAAGAGGCCGAGAAGGTTCTGGTAGCGGTCGGCCGCTCGCCGCGCACGGAGAACATCGGCCTCGAGACGACGAAAATCAAGCCGGAGCGCGGCTTCATCAAGGTGAATGAGTGGATGCAGACGGAGGAGCCGGGCATCTACGCCATCGGTGACATCGTTGCCGGGCTGCCGCAACTGGCGCACACCGGCGCAATGGCCGGGATGGTGGTGGCGGCAAAAATTGCCGGGAAATATGCGCGGCCGATTCGGCGCGACCGGATTCCTGCCTGCACCTACACCGAGCCGCAGATCGGCAGCGTGGGTCTGACAGAGGCGGCTGCGAAGGAGAAGGGCTACACGGTAAAGGTCGGCAAGTTCCCCTTCTCCGCCAACTCGAAGGCATCGATTGTGAACTCGCACGACGGCTTCATCAAAGTAGTGGCCGATGCAAAGTACGGCGAGATTCTCGGCGTGCACATCATCGGACCGCAGGCGACAGAGCTGGTGGCCGAGGCGGTGACCGCGCTGGAGCTGGAAGCGACCGTCGAGGAGATGATGTTCACGATCCACGCGCATCCCACGCTGGCCGAGGCGCTGCTGGATGGGTTTGGCAGTGTCGAGGGGATGGCGATTAACGTTTAGCGGGAGGGGCACTATGCAATATCGAGTCGAACTCATTCCTTCCGAGGAAGGATTTGCCGTCAGTTGTCCGGAACTGTCCGGCTGCTGGTCGCAGGGGAAGACCGAGCAGGAGGCGCTCGAGAACATCAAGTCGGCGATCGCTGATTACCTCACTGCCGTCGATGAGCTGAATCAGCGCAAACAGACCCGCTACGTTGAAGTCGTCGCATCCTGATGGGCAAGCTTCCTGGCGTCAATCACCTTCAGGCAGTCAGAGCTCTGGAGCGGGCAGGCTTGAAGTGATTCGGCAAAGTGGGCACATCGTGATTTCGGATGGTCGGAGAACAGTCACGATTCCGCGGCACAACCCGGTCAACGCCTTCACGATGTTCGGGATCGTTCGCGATGCAGGTCTGACGGTCGAACAGTTCCGCGAGCTGCTCTGACATGATCCTCAATCTTCTCCAACTCGGGCGTGTTTCCTACGGTGACGGCCTCGAGCTGCAGCGCCGCCTCGTCGAGGCCCGCTACGAAGAGCGCATCGGCAACACGCTGGTGCTGCTGGAGCATCCGCCGGTGCTGACCTTGGGCAGGAACTCCAGCCGGGCGAACATCCTCGCCAGCGACGAGTTTCTGGCCTATCGCGGCGTGGAAGTCCACGAGAGCAACCGCGGCGGCGACGTGACCTATCACGGACCGGGACAGCTGGTGGGCTATCCGATCTTCGATCTGCGCAGCTTCACGCCGCGGCTGGGCGCCGTCGAATACGTCCGCCAGATGGAGGAGGCGCTGATTCGGGCTTGCGGCGACTTTGGCGTCCCGACGATTCGTGTGAAGGGAAGAACCGGTGTCTGGACCGCTGCGGGTGGCAGCGTTCAGGAGAAGAAGATCGCCGCGATTGGGGTCCACATCGCACGAGGGATCACTTCGCATGGCTTTGCGCTGAACGTCAGCACGGATCTTCGGGACTTCGAGCTGATCGTCCCGTGCGGGATCAGCGATCGGGCTGTGACGAGCCTTGAACTGGAAGCCGATCCGGCGCCGACCATGGAAGCCGTCCGCAATGCAGTCGCGCGGCAGTTCGGGCGGGTCTTCGGGCATCAGGTGCTGGCTGTCGAGTCGCCGGAAGAGCTGCTGGCATCGAAGGCAATGACGGCTCCTGCGGCGCTCGGCTGAGCACTTTATAATCGATCTTTGCGCCGAATTATCTGATTCGATTCACCTTCAGCCCACGGAATTGTCGCAACGCGGAGAGAAATCCATGCCAACCGAAGTCCTGATGCCCCAGATGGGCGAATCAATTTTTGAGGGCACAATCACGAAGTGGCTCAAGAAGCCCGGTGACACGGTGCAGCGGGACGAGCCGCTGTTTGAGATTTCGACCGACAAGGTGGACGCGGAGATTCCGTCGCCCGCAGCCGGCGTGCTGAGCGAGATCAAGGCGGCGGAAGGCTCGACAGTCCAGGTGAACACTGTGGTCGCGCTGATCGGCGATGGCGCGTCCGCTCCGGCGGCGAAAGCGGCACCAGCACCCGCGGCAACTCCGGCTCCAGCCAAAACCGAGGAGAAAAAGGCTGCTCCTCCGGTGGAAGTGAAGCCCGCGCCGGCAGCGCCGGAGCAGCCGGCGGCTTCGGGACCTGCTTCGGGACCGGGACAGGACGTGATCATGCCGCAGATGGGCGAGTCCATCTTCGAGGGTACGATCACGAAGTGGCTCAAGAACGTCGGCGACACGGTGCAGCGCGATGAGCCACTTTTTGAAATCTCGACCGACAAAGTGGACGCTGAGATTCCGTCGCCGGCCGCCGGCGTGCTGTCGGAGATCAAGATTCCCGCCGGGCAGACGGTGCAGATCAACACGGTGGTTGCGGTGATCGGCGGAACGGGCACTGCGCGTGCGGCGAGCGCTCCTGAGAAGCCCGCGCCGGCGGGGATTCCGGCTCCTGCAGCGGCGAGCGCTACGGCTCCCGAGCCGGTTTCCGCGGAGGCCGAGCATGTGCGTTCGTCGCCACTGGTGCGGAAGATCGCGCGCGAGAACAATGTGAACCTGAGCGCAGTTTCGGGCACAGGCGCTGGCGGACGCGTGACTAAGGAAGACATTCTCGGCTACATCGAGAAGGGACCGTCTGCAGCTCCGGCGCGTCCCGCCCAGGCGGCTCCGGTTGTTGCGCAGGCCAGCGCGGCTGCGGCTAAACCCGCGGTTTCCGCTCCGGCAGCGGCTACTCCGCAGCCCGGTGAGCTGGTGCCGCTGACGCGCATGCGGTCGATCATTGCACAGCGCATGGTGGAGTCGAAGCACACCAGCCCGCACGTTCACACGGTCTTCAAGGTCGACTTCACGCGCATCGTCAAGATCCGCGAGAAGGAAAAGAGCAAGTACGAGCAGCGCAACGGCGTGAAGCTCACTTACATGCCGTTCATCGCGACGGCGATCATCGCCAACCTGCGCAAGATGCCGATCGTGAACGCCTCGATGGAAGGCGACGCGATCCGCTACCACAAGAACATCAACCTCGGCATCGCAGTCGCCCTTGAATGGGGACTGATCGTGCCGGTGATCAAGCAGGCTGAGGAGAAAAACTTCCTCGGCATCGCGCGCGCGATTGCCGATCTGGCAGAGCGGGCGCGCGGCAAGAAGCTGAAGCCGGACGAGGTTGGATCGGGCACCTTCACCATCACCAATCCCGGCATCTTCGGCGAGCAGTTCGGCACGCCGATCATCAACCAGCCGGAGTCGGCGATTCTCGGCGTTGGCGGACTGTTCAAGGAGCCTGCTGTGGTGACCGCTCCGGACGGAACCGACTCGATTGCCATCCGCAGCTTCCTGCACCTGACGCTGGGCTTCGATCACCGCATCATCGATGGCGCGGATGCCGGCAAGTTCATGGCCGAGGTGAAGAAGTACCTGGAAAGCTGGGACGGCGACATCGGCTGAACTTGCCGTTCAGATGGCCGCGCTTCGCGCAAAGGCGAGAGGGAGGGGTACCCCTCCCTCTTCGTATGCGGCATCTCTCTCATTTCATGGCTTCGGGAAGGTAATAGGAAACGGGCATTACCTTTCCCGAAAATTCTTTCCCCTATAAGTCGGACGGCTTAAGTCCTGTCTTTTTGGCGATTCTCGCAAGCATCCTGGGACCGATCTCTTCGGAGTCGTGGAAGGCCCAGATGAACCGCTCGGGATGCTGTAAATGAATCAGACAGCGATGAGAGCCGCCTTTAGAGTGGTCCGGATCTTCCGTCCAGCCGATCCTTTCAAGAGCACGCAGAACTCGTCTGGCCTGCGTACTGGGCCAGTAGCTCACGCAACAAACTCGACCCGATCGGTCTTTGTCTGCTGGCTCTCCATCTGATCGGCGATCACCCGCAGAGCGAGCGCCTCCACCCGGATTTCAGCTTCTTCGCGAGTCGAGCCGTACA
Organism: Acidobacteriaceae bacterium; assembly: GCA_049585375.1. Lineage (GTDB taxonomy): Bacteria > Acidobacteriota > Terriglobia > Terriglobales > Acidobacteriaceae > Palsa-343. The sequence goes on along the minus strand of JBAUZR010000301.1, from coordinate 14,147 downwards.
CCATCACTCCCGGCAGTGCGGGGATTTCGGCAATCCAGCGGCCGTCTTCTTCCTGCTCGATCTCGATATTGAAGCGCATATCGTCTCCAGATGGAGCTAAGGTAGCACACCCGCCCGACATGACTGCCTCCACTTTGGGTCCTTCATAGCCGCTTTTGCGCTTCGAGCACGCGCTCGACGGCTTGTTGCGGCGTTGCGCCGACGGCGGAGAGGTGGCCCATCTTTCGGCCTTTTCTGGGTTGATGCTTTTCGTACAAATGCACGCGGACGCCGGGGACGGCTAAGGCCTGATCGAAGCGGGGGGCGTGATCGAGCCAGAGGTCGCCGAGGAGGTTGGCGATGGCCGCCGGCTGGACGACGCTTGTGTCGCCGAGGGGCAGGTCGCAGACGGCGCGGACGCACTGCTCAAACTGGCTGGTGACGCAGGCGCGCTCGCTGGCGTGGTAGCTGTTGTGGGGGCGGGGGGCTAGCTCGTTGACGAGCAGGTCGCCGGATTTGGTGAGGAACATTTCGACGGCGAGCAAGCCTTCGAGGGTGAACTGGTCGGCGATGGAGCAGGCCAGCTTTTGAGCGCGCGCTTCGATGTCCGGCGAGACCAGAGAGGGAATCACGCTCCAGGCGAGGATCTGGTTCTCGTGGTGGTTGGTCGCCGAGGGAAAGCTTTTCGTTTCGCCGCGGGGCGAGCGCGCGACCATCACGGAGATTTCGAGCTCGAGGTCGAGAGCCTTCTCGATGACGCAGGGCTTCTGGCCGAGGAGACGCCAGGCCTCCTGCGGCGTAGTTGAATCGCCAAAGCCGAGCTTGACCTGACTGCGTCCGTCGTAGCCGCCCTGGGCTGCTTTGACGAAGCACCGGCCTCCCAGCGCGGTAGCGGCGTCAACGAGGTCCTGTTCGGAGCGGACGGGGCACCAGGGGCCGAGGGGGAATCCATGTTGGGCGAGCCACTCCTTTTGCAGGATGCGGTCCTGGATGATGCGGAGGAGCGCGGCGGAGGGGCGGACGGGCGCAAACTTCGCGGCGGCTTCGAGGGCGGCGATCGAGACCTGCTCGATCTCGAGAGTGACGACGTCGGAGCCGCGAGCGAGATTGGCGGCGGCCTGGGCGTCGTCCCAGTTGCCCTCAAAGCAGGCGTCGACGACGAAGCGCGCGGGGCAGGAGGGGTCGGGGTCCATGACCTGCACGCGATAGCCGAAGGAGCGGGCGGCCATGGCGACCATACGGCCGAGCTGCCCGCCGCCGAGAATGCCGAGCGTCGAGCCGGGGAGAATCGGAGTCATTAAGAGAAAAACCTCAGGGGCTGAAGCCCCTCTTCTTTTGAGCCTTTGCGGCACGACTAAAGTCGTGCCCTGATACAACACCAGATTGTCACTTCAGCCGAAGGCGATTCTTTGAGCGTGCTTCCGAGCCGAGTCTGTGAGAAGTCATTCGGGCAGGCCCTGGATGAGAACTTCTTTGGTGCGGGCATCGCGCCAGGTGCGCAGCTTCTCGCGGAGCTCGGCGTCAGTCGTCGCGAGGATCTGGACGGCGAGCAGGCCGGCGTTGGCGGCGCCGGGCTTTCCGATCGCCAGCGTGCCGACGGGGACTCCTTTCGGCATCTGGACGATCGAAAGCAGCGAGTCGATGCCTTGGAGCATGGTGGCGGGGATGGGCACGCCGAGGACAGGCACCAGCGTTTTAGCAGCGACCATGCCGGGAAGATGGGCCGCGCCGCCGGCTCCCGCGATGATGACGCGGAGGCCTCGGCTTTCGGCGGTGGAGGCGAACTCGAAGAGCAAGTCAGGCGTCCGGTGGGCAGAGACGACGCGCGCTTCGTACGGGATCTGGAACTCGCGGAGGATTTCGACGGCCGGGGCGAGGGTTTCGTAGTCGCTTTTGGAGCCCATGATGACGGCGACGAGGGGTTTCTCTTTCATCAGAAGACGATTATAGAGAAGGGCGCTAGCGGAAAAGCGGTCAGATGGAGAGCGGCTAGCTCAAGAGCGGTCAGCGAAGAACCGGTCAGCGATGATGCGGTCAGCTTGAAACCGGTCAGCGAATTCGCAACATCGGTCACTTCCTCCTTAAATAGTCGATCAGAAACTGGATGAGGGTGAGGAGCGCGCCGAAGGCGATGGCGACGCCGCGCACGTTCTGATAGCGCGCCTCGTGGTGGGAGACGCGGTCTTCGAGATTGCCGATGCGGCCGGCATTGCCATCGCCGACGAGCACGGTCATCTGGTTTTTGAGGACGGAAAGGTCGGCGAGGACCTGGGCTTCAAAGTCAGTCATATCGAGAGATTCCTGTTGATGAAAAAGTCGGGATGAGCCAGTAGCCGGTGGCCTGTAGCCAGTAGCGCGCAAGCGAGCTCAGCTACCGGCTACGGGCTACTGGCTTCGGGCTAAGTTGTCAGCGGCAGGTTAACGAAGACGGCGCTGGAGAATCGGCTGTAGTTCGGCGGCGTCGAAGCGTCGTACATGCGGATGTAGTAGCGCTCGATGGCGGCCTGGCGCGGGATAGTGAAATTGGGCACGGGCGAGCGCAGGACCAGGTCGGGGCCGGCGCCGGGCGTGAAGCTGTAGTCGAGACGGCGCACTTCAAAGCCGCCGCCGGTGGGCGGCGTGACTCCGGCGCTGATCTGGATCTGGCTGCCGGTGACGGAGGTGATGGTGAGGCTGTCGAGATTCGCCAGCGGCGTCGTCGTTTCCGGCTGCAACGGAAGCCACGCGTCGGCGGGAACGGTGGCCGAAGTCTCAATGGAGAGGCTGTCGGCCCAGTCATTCGCGAAGCTGATGGTGTACTTCGCGAGCGCAGGGACGCTGGTGGTGAGATCGATTTCGACGGTGCGGACGACAAGGTTGGCGGTGATGCCGGAGGAGGTGGACGCAATCGCCAGCACGTCTCCGGGCCAGATGTCCGATGCCACTGAGCCCGGCGCGCCGCCCTGCTGCTCGGGATTCCACGCGGTGTACTGGCCGGCCCAGGCTGCGGCGCGGCTGGTGGAGAGCGCGAGGATGGCCTGCGCGGCGTTTTCGCAGTCGACGGAGCTGCGCGGGGCGGGATTTGTAACAGTGCCGATCCACGCAGCGGTGCCAGGAAGCTTGCCGCCCAGGCTTTCCGCCGTAATGCTGGTGGCGCTGGAAAAACGCGCGACGGAGCGCCGGCTGGTGCGGTAAGAAATGGCGATGAGCTCACCGGCCTGCGGCGTGCTCGCAGGATAGAAGCGCAGCTTGCCGGTGCTCTCGACGGTGCAATCGGCGCCCTGTGCGGTAGTGCCGATGCGGCGGATGACCGCGGTTCCGTTGGGCGGGGTGCTGACGACCCAGTTGGGTGGAAGGCGCTGCACGGTCACACTGCCGATGCTGCAGTCCAGAAACGACGCGTTGAGCGGGGCATAGACACACCAGGGCGCGGGCGAGCTGCCGCAGGGTCCGGCGTAGAGGATGACGGGTGTCCCGGCAACACCGTTGGTGGTGTCCTGCACTTCAAAGACAAAGGTGCCGGCGGCAGGCAGCAGATCGGCGCCGAAGCGCTCAAAGCCGCTGACTGCGCCGGTAATGTAATACGCCTGCAGGATGCGCTGCACCTCATTGGAATAAAAACGTAACCGCAACGTATATATATGTGCTGCAACCGCGGTAAAGGTGCTGCCGGCGACGACGCCGTTGAGGATGGGGGCAATGGTAGGGGCTCCGCCGGACTGGCCAATCTGGAAGCCGGCGAGGCAGCCGGGAAGACTTGTTTCGCCGCCGAAGTAGAGGCCGTTGAGGACGCCGGTGGTCTGCTGGCCGAACTGCACAGCGTTGGTTTCGAGCAGGAGGCCGCCGCCCATCTCCACGGTGGAGAAGGCGGAGACCACGGTGTTGCCGAGGATGCCGTTGCCGCCCGCGCAGGTGAGGCCGTTGGCGGTGATGGCCACGGCAGAGCCGGGATCGTTGAGGATCCAGGACTGCATGTTGAGCAGGGAGCCTGGGAAGTTGTCCGTGAAGGTCTTGCTTTTGGAGGCGGGCAGCTTCCAGGGCTCGCAGGCGAGCTCGAAGAGAACCGTGGTGCCATCGCCCTGGAAGAATTCCGTGACATAGGCGGCAGGCTCGTCTTCACCGCAAACGGTGATGTCGTTGGCGAGGGCTTTGGCGGTGGAGATCTGCAGGTCGCTGAGAGACAGGGTGCCCGCGGATTCGCTGAGCGAGTGGGTAACGGTGCCAATGGGGTTCAGCGACAGCGCGCTGTTCTGCAGCAGATACGCATTGCGCGAGGCGGCGGCGAGAGCGGCGACATTTTCCGACCAGGTGCGGCTGCTGAGAATCTGGAAGTCGGATACATCCATGGTGGCGAGCGAGAGGGCGGTGGTGATGCCCTGGATTTCCGAGCGAAGGAGCATGGCCTGCGCGGCGCTGCCGGCGGTTGCGCCGACAACCAGGCCGGTGGGCGGAATGGGCTGGCGGTCGAGCAGCATCTCGTCGCCGAGGGCGGTGACGAAGAGCGGAGAGACGGCGCCGGTGGTGGCTTCGCCGGCGAGCTCGAGCGCGGGTTCGGCGGCGATGTAGCCGGTGAAGAGCAGCAGACCTGCGTCGTCGGCCACGGTGATGCGGGCGTTGCGCGCGGGCGTGGCGAGGCCTGGGGCCGGCAGCAGCGTGCATTCGCAGGTGACCGGCTGGTTGAGCCGGCGCAGGATGCGGAAGGGCCGGCCGGCGACGATGGAGCTGGTGTAGTCCACTGCGCCGTTGCCGTCGTAGTTGTCGATGGTGAGTTTCAAGGGCGGCCTCCGGGTCAGACGAGCGTCATGGCGCTGGGCAAGAAGGTGCGGAAACAGACAACCGGCTCGCCATCGTTGGCGTCGGTGACGGGCAGCGCGCGGAAGCTTGCGCTGAGGGCGATGCGCTCGAGTGGTGCGGCGAGAGCGGCGGATTCCTCGGCGGGACCAGCGATCGATTGCAGGCGCGGGTAGTGGTAGAGGATGCGCTCGCCCTGCTGGCCGTCGACAACGAAGAGCGCGGACCACTCCTGGAAGAAGCTGCCGCCCTCGCGATCGACGAAGCCGGAGAGCGGCTGGACGCGCATGCCTGTGGCGGGCACGCCGGCGAGCAGCGATTGCGCGAGCAGCAGGCCGGGCGTGGTTCCTGTGGAGACGGAAGCGACGCGGGCGACGTTAAAGGTGACGCGGCGGATGTAGTCGGGATCGTTGTTGACGGCTGCGGCGCTGGCTACGTAGGCGGCGTAGACGCCACTGCCGACGAAGCCGGTCTGGTTGGCGTAGTCGACGTCGACGGAGATGAGGGAACCGGGGGAAAATGTCGCAGCGTCGGTGGCAGAAAGAGCAAGGAAGGTCGCAGTGGAGCCGCTGGTGAGGCTGACCGGCGGCACGCCCTTCGAGCCGGAGCCGTTAGCGACTCCGCCGGCAGCGGGAACCAGGAGGTTCATGTGCTGCGAGCCGGCGGCCAGGGCCATGGAGAGCTTGGTCCAGGTCTTAAAGCGGAAGGCGACGAGGGCGTCGACTGTGGTGCGCACCTGCATCTGCGTGGTGCCCGGCGTGCCGGTGACGAGGTCGCCGAATTTGCTCGCGGATTTACGGGTGAAGTTTTCGATCCAGCCCAGAGAGAGCCAGGGCGCAGGCGGGGTGTCGACGGGAAAGCGGCCGTTTACCGAGGGATCGAAGAGGGTCGGCGCCTTGTGGACGCGATCGACGGGAGCGAAGTACGCGCGCACGGAGCGCCCGATGGGCGGCAGCGGCGGCAAAGTCGTTGTTGTGCTCATGCCTCGTTGACCTCCTGAAACGCGAAGACGGTGACTTTGGCAATGCGGCTGAGGCGGTCATGATCGGTGACCGCCGGACTGAATTCCGGCTCCGACCAGAAGACCAGGGTGGCCAGGGCGACGGCCGGGGTCTGGGTGTAGTTCATCTTTTGTGCCGCATACGGATACAAAAGGCGGAGCAGCTCGTAGTCCATCGTTTCGAGGGCGCGGCCGCGGTCGAGACCGGCGTTGGCCTGGGTGCCGGCGGTGGTGTAGTGGATCTCACAGGTCATCTGCGCGAGGATGGCGGGCAGATGCAGGTCGGCCTGGAGGCTGGTCCAGCGCAGCGTGAAGGCATCGAGCTGCGGCTGCGGGATGAAGGGCTCGGCGTCCTCGACGAGGATGCCGGGCCGGGAGACGGAGCGCAGGGTCATGGCGCGAGCCGGATTGACGGTGGCCAGCCGATTGCGCAGGGTTAGGTAGAACGTGTCTTTTGCATTCTGCATAAAAATCCTCTTTAGCCGGTGGCCAAAAGCCAGGAGCTGGGAGCCGGGATCGGGAGTCGGGAGCGAAACACAGAGCTGTTTTGGCGGGCGGCCTGTTCCGTCACATGGGCCATTCGCCGGAGGCTTCCTGTAACAGCAGGCGGTACAGATAGGCCGCTCCCTGGTTTTCCGATGAAGAGATAGCCTCAATGAGAAACAGCTTGCCGGCTACGACGACGCCGCTGGCCTGGGCGAAAAGAGCCTGGGCGGAGCTGAGCTTCAGCTGCGAGACCTGCGCGGCGACTGCGTCGGCGGAGATGAGCAGCTCATACTTCGGAAGCTTTCCGTCGGTCATGGTGGCGCGGGCTTTGCGGAAGACGGCCGGCGACAAGGGCAGAGAGAGAAAGCCGGGGGCGTCGAGGCCAATCTGGCCGGTGTCGGCGGAGTCGCCTGGGGCGGGCGGCATCTGCAGGCAGGCGGTGGTTCCTCCGCTGGCGCGCAGCAGCGCGGTGACCACACGCTGGGCCACGCCGCAGGGGTTTTGGGTGCTGAGGTCGGCCATGGCGTCAGCCCATCCTGACCGACACCCAGGGCTGCAGCAGCGCCTGCACGGTGTCGTCCACGAGAGAGTTGGAGAAGTACTGCAGCCACATGGTGTCAATCTTCGCGGTCTTCACGTTGAGGCCGGGCGTGGCCTGGGCGTTCTTCACAATCTGCGCGCAGGCGACCATTACCGCATTGGGAAGGGTTGCAAATCCCGCGTTGTAGGTGACCATGGCTTCGTTGTAGGGAAGACCGAGGATGCTGTACGGGAAGATGAGCTCGCCGGTGTCGGGGACAAAGTCGACGGTGGAGGGATCGAGCGTGGTCCACGCGCCAGGCAGCGAGAAGGCCCACAGCACTTCTTCCTGCAGCGGATAGACCCTCTCGCCGCGGCGAGGCCGCGCATAGCGCGCCTGGATGGAGGCGAAGGGCGTGGTGGCCGGGGCGACGACGCAGAGCGGCAGGTGGCTGAGACGCACGGTTTGCGAGCCCTCGACCATGCGCAGGCGCTCGGTGTACTGCGTGGGGTTCAGGCTGGTGCGTCGGCAGTACGCGTCGATGAGGGACGATGCGGCGGTGATCCAGTCGCCGGTGACGTCGGGCGGCAGGCCGTAGGTCTGGTACTGGGCGGGTTGCAGATAGCAGGACATGGAAGTCTCCTGGGCGGCGATGCCGCAGCGAAGGACGGTTAGCGGTGAGACGATCGGTTAAGGAACCGGCAGCGAAGAGGCGATCAGCGGTGAAACGGTCAGCTCAAGCGGCCGGACGGCCAGCAGCGGCTGATTGGCCTGTTGCTGACCGTCGTATTGCTAAGCGCCGCATAGCTGGGCGGCCTTTCGCTAACCGCTTCCTCGCTGTTTCGCGTCTACCGGTCGACGAGCACCTGATAGTGCGCATAGTTGGCGCCCTTGACGACCGGCGCGCCAAACTTCACGACCACGTGCTGCGAGGCCAGAGAGCCGGGCGTGCCGAGCTGGAAGACGCGCGGGTTGGGATCGCTGAGCCAGTGGTACTCGATCAGGTCCTCAGTGACGATGTAGGCGGGCAGCACCGCATTGCCGGTGCCGGGGGTGCCGGTGTAGGCCAGCGACCATTCCGGAATGAGCGGCAGCTCGCCGGCCTGGGTGGTGAGCATCTTTACCGTGAAGCCTGCGGCGATCTCCTTGGTGTTGAGAACCACGTTGAACTCGGACTTCATCTCGCGATCGATCAGATCGAGCAGCACGGGGTTCGCGTAGATGGCCGTGGGCCGCACCGCATAGCTGGTGTTGGCCACCATCTGCGCGATCGTGGACTTCAGGCCGTCAGTGATGCAGGCCGTGGTGGCGATGGTGGTGGTGTTGCCGCCCGCCACGATCTGCGCCGCCGCGCCCATGTACTGCATGGTCGTCGGCGTAGTCAGCGAGGTGTCGTTGCCGTTCCACAGTGCCACGTCGTGCGCCAGCATCACGCCATCGATTGTGTCCACCAGGTCCTTCGCCTGCAGATAGGCAAACTGCTTCTGCTGTGAGCCCAGCTCCATATCAAAGAGGTTGTAGTTGAGCTGCGCGACGATGGCCTTGAGCGGCACGCTGCGCTCCACGCGCGTGGGCGTGACCACGGGGGCGACGATGTTCCGCGGATCGACGAAGCCGGCGGTGGCGGGATTCGGGATCGCCGTCTGCTCGAAGTAGCGCGACGGATGGCCGGTGGCCGGAACCTGCTTGATGCGCTGGCCGAACATGTTGCGGCGGCGCACGATGTCGACGATCTCGGTCTGGTAGATCGGCACTTCAATGGCGCCGGGGCCGATGTAGTCTGCAGCGGAATGAATGTCGAGGAAATTGGCAGTCATGGTGTCCTTTCAGTTAGCGGTGAAACGGTTAGCGATCAAGCAGTCAGGCAAAAAGCGGTCAGCCAAACAGCGGTCAGCGACGGCAGTTTCGCCGCCTTAGCCCACTACTCCGGCGCGCAGCAGCTGCGCTTTCACCGCGAGGCGCTGCTCGAGGCTCAGGCCGGTCAGCGCGGTGTCGAGCGCGCCGGCTTCCAGCGAGTCAAGGCTGGCGATGCCCTGGCGGGAGAGGAACTGCAGCGTCGCGGCGGGCACGGTCTTGCGCGCGGACGGCAGTTCGGTGCGGGGCTGCATTTCGCCTGGCGCTGCGGACCCGGTCTCAATCTGAGCGCGCAGTTCTGCGATCTGCAGTTCGGCGGCCTGGAGCTTCTGCTCCAGCTCCGCTTCGCGGCCCGAGGGCTGGCGGGTTTCAACGGCGGCCACGAGCCGGCCCACGTCGCCGGTGCGCTCCTCCATCAGAGACACGGTGCGCTCCAGCAGCGCGGCGGCAGCTTCCATCCGGGTTTCCATGCGGTGCAGGCTCTCGGTCATCGTGTCCATTCCTTCGCCCGTTGGTGAGTCCATGGGGTTTCCTTTCTTCGGTCGGTCGTCCGCGAGGCCAAACCTTCGCGGAGGTGTGAGGTTGCGTGCGCCGCAAAGCTGCGGCAGCGCGAGGCCGCCAGCTCAAACGAGGTATCGCGATAAGCGGCTTTCTCGCGCAGCAGGATGGCGGCGCCGGTGAAGGTGGCGCGGGTCAGCGTCCAGACCTCCTGGCGCATGTCTTCCACGTGCGCGTCGGCCAGCTCCCAGGACATGCCCATGGAGCCGGCAGCGCTTTGGCGCATCTGCCGCTCCACATCGGGAAAGTCTTTGGCGAAGAGATAGCCAGCGACGAGAAGGCGCGATCCCTCCACGTTGGCCTCGGTGATGATGCCGCACTTGCGGCGGGCATCGTGGCCGTCCCACGAGGGGACGTAATCGACGGCCATCCCCAGCAGGGAGGGCAGGCCGGCGAGCGCGGCGGCGCGCGTGAGGATCACGCGGTGGCCCCGTGCGCCCGACGGCGGTTTGGTGCTCGGCTCATCCAGCCGTGTGAGCACGCCCTGAAAAGGCGCGCGGTTGGGATGGCCGGCCACATCCGGCAGATGAACTGCCATGGCTTCCAGTCTCATGAGTTCTCCGGTAGTCCCTGATTTGTCGTCGTGGTTGTGACGTGTTCTTCGTTCTGCGAGCCGGCCGGCAGCGGGCCGAGGCCGCGCATGGCGCGCACCTCGTCCACCGTGAGCACGCCGGCAGCCAGCAGAGCCGTCTGCATCTGCACCTCCTGCATCTCGTCGGTTGCGTCGAGATCGTTAAAAACAAATTCAAATTCCGGCCAGCCCAGGCGCTTGGCAAAGAGATCCCTCGTCAGGTGTTCGGCGATCAGCCGTGCCAGGGGAATGATGGCGGAGTGAAAAGCTTCATCCAGCATCTCCGCGGCGGTGGAGCGGTTCACGTCCTGTTCAAGGCCCAGCAGCATGGGCGGCAGCGAGAAGGCATTGGCCACCATGCGGATGAGGAATTCCTGCCAGCTGAGCCGCAGATCGGCGTCGGTGCCGGAGGCAAAGCGCAGCACTTCGGGCTTCTGCGTGGTGCTGAGCAGGGGCACGCGGCCGGTGCCCTCGACCTCGTCCTGCCACCAGCGGATGAGGCGCTCATGCTGTGCGGGCGTGGCCTCATTGAGCCACAGCGCATATTGCACCACCGCGTTGCTGGCCAGTTTGCCGGCAAAGCGGTGGGCGCTGAGAAAGGCGTTGACGGTCTCGAAGGCGACTTCCAGCGGGCCCAGGCCGAAGGGCGTGTAGCTGCGCGGATTCATGCGCACATAGATCAGCTGGTTATCCTGCAGCGGGATGGTGGAGTCGGGCCCGGCGAGGTTGGTGGCCTGGGCGAAGCGAATCGAATCCGGCTGGCCGTCCCATTTGGGGTTGATACGGATGGTCGCGCCATCCACGGGCCACAGCTCGAAGGGGCGCGCCGGATCGCCGGTCAGCTCCATCTCGATGGCGCCGAAGCCGCCGACCAGCGCATCTTCAATGGCCTGCTCGATCAGAGTGCGGAAGGAGTCCGAGGCATTCGGAAACTCCAGCGAGCGGCGCAGGACCTTCAGACGCTTCGCGGCAAAGGCGACCGTCTCCGGATCGTGATCGCGCTTCAGGCGCACCTGCCAGTCCATACTGGCGACGCGGTCTTTGATGAGGTTGATGGCGCGCCGGACCACGGGCGTCTCTGCGAACCTGCGCAGATTAACCGGGGTGGGTTTGGGCAGCGTCCTGCCGGGAAAGGCATACGGTGTGAGAACTGCCGGCAAGGCGAGGGTCTTCCGCTCTGCGGGCCTCTCGCCGTCCTTAGGCGTTGCAGATCCTGCTCCCAGCCGCGCCAGCGCATGTTTCCAATGCTCTTTAATCGTCACGTCTCCTCCGCTTCTCGAGTGCAAACAAAAAGGCATGGCGCGTGGCCATGCCTTGCAAATGCTGTTTCCTGGTTTCGGTGCTTACACGCGCAACTCCCTGCGCGCGGTCTCTGCCACGCGCTCGAGGTCATTCACGGTAAGGACGCGAATCTGCTGCGCCTCCATGGTCTCGATGCCAAAGCGATACTGCGCGATGAAGTCGTCGTCGGCCGATACGTCACCGTGGCTGTTGCGGATTGGCTCCACGATGGCGGTCAGCTCCAGCTCGGCGTTTTCCACGCGGGCTACGCCGGCGCGCAGCAGCGGGGCGCTGAAGGCGAGGACCTTGGCCAGCTCGCTGTCGGTGGCCAGGGAGACGGCGTGGAACATCCGCACCAGGCCGTTGGGCCGATAGCCGCAGTCGATCTTCAGCGAGTCGCCGGGCCGGGTGTAGTCGGCGGCCGGAATACGGCGGCGCAGCAGATCCCACACCCGGGCCTGCTCGAAATGGGTGCGCAGGCTGCGGGCGATGGCGGCGCGCCCGCTCAGGGCCTGGCGGATCTTCTCGCGGCGCGGCTCGACATAGAGGCGCATCAGCTGTTCGATGCCGGCGGAGAGGTTTCCCACGAGGAAGGCTTTGGGCGTCGTGATCTGTAACAGGTGCGAGAACGAATCCTCGATGGTCTTCATCAGCGACGGCGAATCGGTGCCGGATTCGAGCAGCCGGCGGCGCATCTCGGTTTCCATGGCCTCGAGCATCTCGGTATCGGCATCCGGATCGAGGCAGCGCACCCGCGCCCAGTCCTTCGTGAACCGGAGCTGCGCGCTGGGCGATCCGCCTTCCGAAGTCGCCGGCCCATGAAGAAGCACGCCAATGTTGACGAACTCGTTCTTCACCGGGTCGGGGACGTAGCGCACCAGGGAGAACTCGCAGGGAAGAGGTTCGGTCATTGGATTTCTCCCTGTACGTTATCGGCCCAGTTGGGCGCGGGGAAGCGGCGGCCGGTCGGGGATGCGGGCGGCCGATCCCAGTTTGGAAAGGGTTGGCGGGAGGAGTCCCGAAAGGAGGTGATCAGCGGACGCACTGCTGAGCGTCGCTCGATCAGCTTTTCGATGAGACGCTCCAGAACGTCTGCATCGTCCTCGTACCACTCCGGCGGCACGGCTTCCACGAGCGTCCAGATGCGCTGCGGATCGAGCTCCTCGATGCGCGTCAGCCACGGTTCCAGGCTCTCCCAGCCGGTGATGCCGGTGTAGACGAGGTTCCGGGCATAGACGCCGCGCAGGGGCGCATCGATGAAGCGCCACTCGCCGGCGTTGAAGCAGAAGCCCTGGTCGATGAAGGCGGCGGTGTAGCGCTTCTCCCGGCCTTTGCGATGAAAGAGCGCCTGGCGGCCGTTGGCGTTGCAGGTCCACTTGTCGAGCGCGAGGGCTCCGGCAAACTCGGAGAGGTTGCGGACCTCGGCCAGCTGCGGTTCGGGCAGATAGTCCGCGACGTGGCCGGGCATGAGGCCTCCCACCAGCTGCGAGCCGAAGTGGAGACCGGGGCGGCAGGGCTCACGGCGGGAGCCGAAGTCCATCTCCAGTTCCGAGGTGCGCTCGATGAGCCACGGGGAGACCTCGACCACGTCGCAGGTGGGCACGGTGAGCCCGATGAGCGCGGCCAGGCGGGTGGCCAGGAGCTCATTCGGCAGGACGCGCAGGTGCTGGGGGTTGTTCTGAAACTTCACCACCCAGGCGTTGCCGTCTTCGCCGAGCATGAGATGGCTCTGCGCGCCGCCACGCATCTTCCGAATTTGCTGAATCGCCCGTATCGCCACAGTTTCCCCAATCCTACTGCAGAGCCTTGCCGGTCAGCCGTTCCTGCCGGGCAGCCAGCGCAATGGCCATGGCCATGACGCAGTCGTCGTGCTCGCCCGCCCGCGCTTCCAGGCGGCCGTTCGCGTTGCGGATGAAGTTGCGGCACTCGCGCAGCAACCGTTCGCTCGCGAAGAGATGCGGCGTTTGTGAGAGCGCCGCGCTGAGAGTGCCCAGCATGTCCGGCCTCGAGACGCTGGTGGTGAGCCAGCCCGGCTTGCCGCGCTGCTCGTACAGCGGATGGTATTGCTGATGCTCCAGCAGAGCCAGAACCGCCGCGCCCTGGTTGTTGCGCTCCACCACCAGCAGGGCGTCGTTATAGGTGTGCGCAAGCCTCAGCACTTCCGGGATCAGGTCGGTCGGGGTCCGCTGGGTGCGCAGCTCCGCGCACTGCAGCCCACTTTTCAGCTCGATGACCTGCACCACGGCGAAATCGCCATCGGCGGCGCCCCCGGCAGGATCGACTGCGACCAGATACTCCATGCCCGGACGCGCGACCAGCCAGGTCTGCAGCTCGCCATCGTCGCTGGACGAGGTGGGCCCCGACAGCTCGCGCAGGCGCGCATCGACGCCCTTCGCATGGAAGTAGCAGGAGCCGCTGGCAAGGAAGCAGCTTTCCGGATCCTCGGCGTATTCCTGCTGCGCCAGCCCGCGGAAGTTCGCATGGATCTGACGCCGGTAGGCGATCTGGCCGAGCGAGAGGCGATGCTCCTCGATGAGCCGCCGCTCTTCGTCGGTCACTGAATCTTCCGGGACGGGAGCGGCGGTGTAGGCGTCCTCGAGCCACCAGGGAAAGAAGTGGCGCGCGGTGCTGGTCTGGTCGGCGTCCTTCCACTGCTGCCAGAAGCAGCCAGCCGCGCCCATGGGAGTCGATTCCATAGCGAGTTCGCCGGCGGGCGAGAGCGTGGCCAGCAGACCGTAGAGAGTCTCCGCGGGATCGCCCGGCCAGCGCGCCAGCTCGGTGCAGTGCAGGTTGCTGATGGTCAGGCCGCGGCCGGCGTTGCGGTCGCCCGCGGTCTCGATCAGGTATTCGCTGTCGATGGCGGGGAAAGCGATTCGCCTCGACGAGCGCTTCATGTTCTTCAGCACCGGGCTTTCAGACCATTCCGGCGGCAGCTGGGCCAGGAAGCGGTGCACGATGCGGAAGAGGGCCTCCGCGGCTTCCTGCGTGTGCGCCACCTGGAGGGTGACCGTGCCGGGATGCGTGAGCGTCTTCAAAAAGAATTGCCCCGCGATCCAGGTGGTCACACCCATTTGTCGGGCTTTGAGCACGATGTTCTTCCGTCCCCGGTTGATTTGATACTGCTGTTG
>JBAUZR010000300.1:0-6920 GCA_049585375.1 Acidobacteriaceae bacterium | reverse complement strand
GTGGGTGGGCAGCACAGCGGGCCTGAATCGGATCGTGCAGGGAAAGGTTGAGAGCTGGAATCTCACGCAGGGCGATGGGGACCCAACCGTCAATGCCATGGTCATCGACAAGGGGGGCACGCTGTGGGTGGGTACTCAGCAGGGGCTGGTTCGATTCGATCGCGGGCAATTCGTCGCGTATCCCCTGCGCCATGGGCTGACGGGCGATCCGGTGGTCGCTCTGGCGGCCGCGCCGGACGGCTCGCTGTGGGTGGGAACGGCCTCCAACCAGCTGGTGCAGATTCGACAGGGCAGAGTGGTTTTGGAGCCGCTGCATCTGCCGGGCAGCGAGATGTCCGCGTTGCTGGCGGATCATGACGGCGCGGTCTGGATTTCATTTGTGCGGCACGGGATTGCACGGCTTTATCGTGGCAAGCTCGATTTCTATGGAGCGGCCCGCGGTCTGCCGAGCGATCGGTGCGCCAAAGCCCTGATGGAAGATCGTGAAGGCAGTCTGTGGGTCGGGCTGCTGGACGCCGGGGCGGTGCAGCTGCGCGACGGTAAGTTTTCGGTCTTCGGCACACCGGAAGGCCTGTCGGGCAATTACACAGGAAACGTCCTGCAGGCGCAGGACGGCACGATGTGGATCGGCGCCGACAATAACGGGCTCGACCACCTTTTGGCGGACGGGCGCGTGGATGTTTGGAACCAGAGCCGAGGGCTGCCGAATCAGGCGGTTTATTCGATACTTCAGCGACGCGACGGCAGCATATGGGTGGGTTTTCAGCGAGGCATGATCGCCGAGATCCGCAATGGACACGTATCGACCTGGCGTGATCCGCAGGCCGGCGATACCTCCATCAATGCGCTGTATGAAGACTGGGAGGGCCATCTTTGGGTAGGGTCTTTCGGCCGCGGTCTGGCGCAGTTCGATCACGGTGAGTTCCATCACGTGACCGAGTCCGGACGCGTCTCCGCCATTGTCCAAACCCCGGACGGGGCCCTGTGGCTCGGCCTGGATGGAGATGGTGTGGAACGTGTCCAGGGAGGAGCTTTAACCCGCTTCACTGTGGCCAACGGGCTGCACAGCGACCACGTCATGAGCGTGTATGCAGATCCGGATGGCAGCCTGTGGGCCGGGACGTCGGGTGGGGGTGTGAGCCATATTCACGATGGACACGTGGATACGTGGACGCCGGATCAAAACGTGCCAGACACGTCGATCGGTTCAATCCTCGAGGACAACGATGGAAATCTTTGGTTCGGCGGCGATACCGGGATTTTCCGGATTCCGAAACGGCAGTTCGCGGAGACGGCGGGAAACCCGAATGAGAAGCTGCAGCTGGTGCTGTATGGGACGGCCGACGGCCTGCGCTCGCGGGAGACGCTCTACGGAAGCACGCCCTGCGCGTGGAAAAGCCGCGACGGACGGTTATGGTTTGGAACGATCGATGGGGTCGCGGTCATCGATCCCTCACACATCCCCATCAACACGATTGTGCCGCCGGTATGGATCGAGCGGGTGACCTTCGACGGGCACTCCATTCCCCTGCAGGACGGCATCCGGCTGAAGCATGGCTCGGGCAATCTGGAGGTATCGTTCACCGCGCCGAGCTTTGTCGCGCCGCAGCGGGTGCGTTTCCGCTATCGGCTGGTTGGCTTCGATCCTGACTGGATCTATGCCGGTACGCGGCGGAATGCCTGGTACACGAATCTTCCGCCCGGCAACTACACCTTCATTGTGCAGGCTGAGAACGATGACCTGCTTGTGAACCAAACGGGTGCCTCGTTCCGATTTGTTCTGCGGGCTCCCCCGGCGCAAACGCCGCTGGCCTATTTGTTCTACGCGCTGGCGGGTCTGCTGCTGACGTGGGGCATCATCGCCTATCGTACCCGCAGCCTGACGCGCCGCCAGCAACAACTGACACGGCTGGTGGCCGAGCGCACAGCCGCGCTGGTGGCGGAGAAAGCAGCCCTGGAAGAGGCCCGGTGTGCGCTGCACATCCAGGCCACGCATGATTCCCTCACCGGCATCTTCAATCGCGCCGCGATGCTGGAACAGCTGGAGCGCGAGATTGCCCGCGCCACCCGTGACCAGACCCCCCTGGGAGTGCTGATTGCCGACCTCGATCATTTCAAGAACCTGAACGACAGCTACGGTCACCTGTGCGGGGATGATGTGATTCGCGAAGCGGCGCAGCGTTTCGGCGAGGCCATGCGAGCCTACGACTGGGTGGGCCGGTACGGTGGAGAGGAATTCCTGGTTCTGTTCCCGGGCTGGGATCCGACGGTGGCCCCGGGGCGCATCGATGGCCTGCTGGACGCGATCCGGTCGCGGCCCTTTATGGTGTCCGATACGGAAATCCACCTCACCTGCAGCATCGGGGTGGCGACCTTCCGGCCGGGCCTGGATGCGGCTTCAATGCGAGAGATTCTCAGTCGGGCCGACACGGCGTTGTATGTGGCAAAGAATTCAGGCCGCAACTGCGCCCGCTTTGAAACCCGCGAGGCCACCCCCCCGACTCGGACCGCAGACATGCCGGTGGCTGACCCGGTGCACCAGCAATTCTAAGGCGAGGCCGCACGCATTTCTGAGCGCCCACCCTGATATGGGGGGACGTGCCGTGCCTGGCGCGAAGCGATGGAAGGCGCACCTCATCTAACAGATAAAAGGGTTTGCTCCCTCCCGAGCCTGGCAGGTTGAAAGGTTCGACCTCTGGCGTTACACTCTGATATAGGACTGCTTTAGTCGTATATTGCGGCGAAGGGCCACAGGGGGCTGCTGCCCCGGAACCGAGGAGAGCTGAATGAGCACCGATATGAATGTCGTCCATGAGTTGGCCAGCCGGGAATACGAGTGGGGTTTCGTCACGCAGATTGAAGAAGACCGGATTCCCAAAGGGCTGAGCGAGGACGTGATTCGGCTGATCTCGAAGAAGAAGAACGAGCCGGAGTTCATGCTGGAATGGCGGCTGAATGCCTACCGCTACTGGGCGAGCCAGGAGAGGGCGCAGGCGGAACCGCAGTGGGCAAATGTCAGCTTCCCGCCCATCGATTATCAGGACATGGTCTATTACTCGGCGCCCAAGCAGAAAAAGCAGCTGAACAGCCTGGAGGAAGTGGATCCCGAGATTCTGCGGACCTACGAGAAGCTGGGGATTCCCCTGGCGGAGCAAAAGCTGCTGGCCAATGTCGCCGTCGATGCGGTGTTCGACAGCGTGAGCGTGGCGACCACGTTCAAGGCGAAGCTGGCGGAAGCGGGCGTGATCTTCTGCTCGTTCAGCGAGGCGGTACTGAAGCACCCCGACCTGGTGAAGAAGTATCTGGGGTCAGTGGTGCCACATACGGATAACTTTTATGCCGCGCTGAATGCGGCGGCGTTCAGCGACGGATCGTTTGTGTACGTGCCGAAGGGCGTGCGCTGCCCGATGGAACTGTCGACGTACTTCCGCATCAATGCCCAGGAGACCGGGCAGTTCGAACGGACGCTGATTGTCGCCGATGAAGGCGCCTATGTGAGCTACCTGGAAGGCTGTACTGCCCCGGTGCGGGACGAGAACCAGCTGCACGCGGCGGTGGTGGAACTGGTGGCCCTGGATAACGCGCAGATCCGCTACTCGACGGTGCAGAACTGGTATCCGGGCGATAAGAACGGCAAGGGCGGGATCTACAACTTCGTCACCAAGCGCGGTAAATGCCTGGGCCGGAACTCGAAGATCTCCTGGACGCAGGTGGAGACGGGGTCTGCGATTACGTGGAAGTATCCCAGCTGCATTCTGCAGGGCGACAACTCCGTGGGCGAGTTCTACTCGGTGGCACTGACCAACAATTATCAGCAGGCCGATACCGGAACGAAGATGATCCACCTGGGGAAGAACACGAAGAGCACGATCGTCTCCAAGGGGATCTCGGCCGGACACGGGCAGAATACCTACCGCGGCATGGTGAAGATCATGAAAGGCGCCCAGGGCGCGCGCAACTACACGCAGTGCGATTCGCTGCTGATCGGCGATAAATGCGGCGCGCATACGTTCCCCTACATCGAAGTGAAGAACGCGTCAGCGCGGATGGAGCACGAGGCTGCCACGTCGAAGATCGGCGAAGATCAGCTGTTTTATCTGCAGCAGCGCGGTCTGAAGACGGAAGACGCCGTTTCGATGATCGTGAATGGGTTCTGCAAGCAGGTATTTAAGGAATTGCCGATGGAGTTTGCGGTGGAAGCCCAGAAGCTGCTGAGCGTGAGCCTGGAAGGCAGCGTGGGCTGAGCTGAAAGCCGGTTCGCGGAAAAGCGGTTAGCTAAAGTCCGGTCGGCGATGAAGCGGTCAGCCAAAAATGGCTGCCGGGAATAATTTTGAAGACGAGGAAAAGAATGAGTTTGCTGGAAATTAAGAATTTGCACGTGAATGTGGGTGGGAACGAGATCCTGAAGGGGATTGACCTGACGGTGAATGCCGGCGAGGTGCACTCCATTATGGGGCCAAACGGCTCGGGCAAGAGCACGCTGGCCCAGGTGCTGGCGCGGCGCGATGCCTATCAGGTGACGGAAGGCTCGATCACTTTCGACGGCAAAGACCTGCTGGAGATGAAGCCGGAAGAAGCCGCGAGCGAGGGCGTGTTTCTGGCGTTCCAGTATCCGGTGGAGATCCCGGGCATCGGCAACACGTACTTTCTGCGCTCGGCGCTGAATGCGCAGCGGAAGCATCGCGGGCTGGATGAAATGGATGCGATGGACTTTCTGCCGATGTTCCGCGAAAAGCTGGCGCTGCTGGAAATGGACGACAAGCTGATGAATCGCTCGCTGAACGAGGGTTTTTCCGGCGGCGAGAAGAAGCGCAATGAGATTCTGCAGATGGCCGTGCTGGAGCCGAAGCTCGCCATTCTGGACGAGACGGACTCCGGTCTGGACATTGACGCGCTGCGTATCGTGGCGAACGGTGTGAATTCGCTGCGCAGCCCGGAGCGGGCGATGCTGGTGGTGACGCATTATCAGCGGCTGCTGGACTACATCGTTCCCGACTTTGTGCACGTGCTGGTGGATGGACGGATCGTGCGCTCGGGCGGCAAAGAGCTGGCCCTGGAGCTCGAAGAAAAAGGCTACGGCTGGACGGAGAAGGAAATACCGCAGGCTGTAGGAGCGCGGGCGTGAGGGAGCGGAGCGTGGCGGCCGTGGCACAACTGGAAGGCTGGCTGGAGAACTTTACGGACGCGGAGAAGACCGCGCCGAAGGCTGGGTGGCTGAGGAAGCTTCGCGAGGATGCATTTGCACGCTTCTGCGAAACGGGCTTCCCGACGACAAAGGATGAGGACTGGCGCTTCACCAACGTCGCGGTCATTGCGAAAACGCAGTTCCGCCCAGCGCGGGCGGCGAAGCTCACGCAGGAGGAGCTGGCCGCTTTCCAGATCGAAGGGACCACCGCGGCGACCCTGGTATTCGTCAATGGCCGTTTCTCCCCGGAGCTTTCGCATGGAAGCGGGCTCCCGAAGGGAGTCACGGCAGCGAGTCTGCGCGAGCAGATGGCTTCGCACCCGGAGACGCTGGAGAAGCACCTGGCGCGCTATGCCGACACAAAGCGAGATGCTTTTGTCGCTCTGAACACGGCGTTTATCGACGACGGCGCCTATGTGCATGTGCCTCGCGGTGTGGTCGTCGAAGCACCGATAAGCCTGCTTTACCTGACGACGGAGGAAGAGAGTCCGGCGATGACGCATCCGCGAAATTTGATTGTCGCGGAAGATGAGAGTCAGGTGGCGGTGATCGAGGATTACGCCTCGGTCGGCGGTGAGTCGGTGGCCTTCTCCAACGCGGTAACCGAGTTGATTGCGGGCGAGAGCACCGTGGCGCAGCATTACCTGATCGAGCGCGAGCACCTGAAGGCTTTCAACGTTTCCACGCTGAGGATTCACCAGGGGCGCAGCGCCAACGTGGCCTCCCACTCGCTGCTGCTGGGTGGTGGTCTGGTGCGCAATAACGTGCATCCGGTGCTGGCGGGCGAAGGAGGCGAGTGCCTGATCAACGGGCTCTTTCTGGGCACGGGGCGGCAGCATCTGGACAACTACATGCACGTGGAGCATGCGAGTCCGCACTGCGGCAGCCGGCAGTTTTACAACGGGATTCTGGACGGGCAGGCGCACGGCGTCTTTCACGGGCGCATCGTGGTGCACAAGGACGCGCAAAAGACGGACGCGAAGCAGACGAATCGGAACCTGTTGCTGAACGACGATGCGCAGATCGATACCAAGCCGCAGCTGGAGATCTACGCCGACGATGTGAAGTGCACTCACGGCGCGACGATTGGGCAGATCGAGGAGAACGCGCTCTTCTACCTGCAGTCGCGCGGCATCAGCGAGGCGGAAGCCCGCAAGCTGCTGCTGATGGCGTTTGCGGAGGAGTGTGTGGATCGAATGCAGTCGGCCGTGGCCCGGAAGCACGTCGAAGGGCTGATCCGGCAGCATCTGCTGTTCATGGAGAACGCACCGCAGGTGAACTCGGGGCGAGTGGTCGAACGAGCGATGGAGGAAGTGGGATGAGTGCTGCTGCCGCAGTTGCGATTCGCGATAAGGTCGTTAATTCGCCGTTCGACGTGGAGAAGATTCGGGCGGATTTTCCCATCCTTCGGACGAAGGTGCACGGACATCCGCTGGTATATCTCGACAACGCAGCGACCTCGCAGAAGCCGCAGAGCGTGATTGACGCGATCGTCGGGTATTACGAGGGGGAGAACGCGAACATCCATCGCGGGGTGCATTATCTTTCGCAGGTCGCGACCGAGGCGTTCGAAGCAGGACGCACGGCGGTGCAGCGCTTTGTGAATGCCGCGGATGCAAAGGAGATCATCTTCACACGCGGGACGACCGAAGCGATCAATCTGGTGGCGCAGACGTATGGACGCGCGCACGTGAGCGCCGGCGACGAAGTGCTGATCACGGCCATGGAGCACCAC
>JBAUZR010000299.1:0-8828 GCA_049585375.1 Acidobacteriaceae bacterium | reverse complement strand
GCAGCCAAAACCCCTCCGTGCTCCCTGTGTCCTCTGTGGTGGAGTGCTCTTGTCCTCCACTTGCTATCCAGCTATGCTATACAGCAGGTCCATCGCCCATGCCGAAACTCGCCAAAGCCCGTGTCTTCATGAGTGGCCGCAGCCAGCATGTCACCATCCCCGCGGAGTTTCGCTTCGCCACCGATGAAGTCTACGTGCGCCGCGACCCCCGCAGCGGCGACCTCATCCTCTCCCCCGCTCCGAAGAACTGGAAGGCCGTCTTTGCCGCCCTCGACGCTGCGGGCTTTCCCGACAACTTCATGGAAGATCGCGACCAGGGCACTCCGGAAAACCGCGAGCCCCTGTGACTCTCTACCTGCTCGACACCAACACCGTCAGCTACATCCTCAAAGGCAAGTCGCCGGCAGCGCGCGCCCGCCTCGAACGGATCGGAGCAAGTAAAAACCACGAAGCGGCCATCTCCACCATCACTCTCGGCGAGATCCATTACCGGCTGGAGAAAATCGGGGCAGGCCCGCAGCGCCGCAAAGCCGTCGACTTCTTTTTCTCCACCATCACGATCTGCTCCTGGAATCAGGCCGCCGCCGAAGCCTACGGCCAGCTTCGTGCTCGCCAGGAAGCACGCGGCAAAACCCTCGGCCCCAACGACCTCCAGATTGCCGCCCACGCTATCGCCCTCGGTGCAATCCTCGTCAGCCACGACCGGGCCTTTCGTCACGTCACCGGACTCGCCGGCCTCGAGGACTGGGTCACCGATCTGTAAGCATTACGCGCAATTCGCGTAGCGAATCAGAATCCCCACCGGTACACTCGTGGAATCTCCCACCCCGGTTCTCGAGAGGACGTGCGACGATGGCGGGCCAGCTGGAAAAATGGTCGTGGATCGCCGGCATCGTCAGCGCCGTCTTCGGCGTCCTCGCCTATTGGAAGATGGTCCGATCGAACGAGGCGTCGCGCACCTCTCAAAATGCAGGGGCAGGAAGCACGCAGATCGGCAACAATTCAGGAACCATCATCATCGGGCAAACAGCCCCGCCCATCCCTCCCGCCACTCCCGTCGACATTGAGGGAAAGTGGAACGAAGAGCAGGCAGAGCAGATCGCAATAGCTAAACTCCTTGCGGCCGACTGGAGTCCCACAGAATTTCAGGGCCCCCTCAGCCACGATCTGATCTGCGCCAGCGATCTTGTTTACAAAGATCACCAGTCAAAGGTTCTGGCCTTCAAAACAACGCCTGAGGACTTTGACTGTCACGCCTGTGCGCCCTGGCTGAGCTTCTTCGAATTCGAGAAGCTCAGTCACGGCTGGAGCCTGACCAATTCTGAAATTGCCGTCCTTCAGCGCGGTTCCTGGGGAGACTTCCCTGCCGAATGGCTCAGTGTCCGCGTCATCAGCGATCAGATCTACGGCGTATTTCTGACCAGCGGCTACACCGCTCAGGGATTCACCACCCAGGGCGTCTCCCTCTATGCCCGTATCGGCGACGCCTTCCGGGAGATCCTGAGCCTGAGCACCAGCGAGGATGATCCTCCGGAATTTGGTGGAGGCGGCTGGTCCAGCACCATAGAAATTCGACCGGCTCTCGCCGGCCTTTATGACGTCGTCGTTCATCGCAAAGGGAAAGCAGGACCAGAGGACCTTCGCTGGGTCGACGGTCCCGCCGAAGGCAAGGACGACGTCGCCGGAGACGACGACCGGATACGGCCTCTCGACGTCTTCAAGTTCGATGGAAGACGGTACGTGCGAAGCAGTCTTTTCCTGTAGCTGATGGGGGCGGACCCATCCGCGCGCCACCGGCAACCTGCAAACTCTCCCCTGTGGTCATCCCCGTTCCCGCGCAACTGGCTATGGCCCCGCGCACCCTTCCGGCCCCACACTGATCCCCAGCGTCTCGTTCCCCGAGGAGAATCCCACCTGTGTCGTCGCGCGGCCGGGTGGGATGCCCCGGAATTCCAACCCCATGCCGGCATCCCTCCCCATGCCCACGGCCTCCCAATCCAGGAATCCGCCCGCCCTCGGCCTCTACGTCTTTGCCACAGCCGCTATCTTCCTGGGCCTCCTGGGCCTCGTCTGGTCCGACTTCGCCGTCATGTGGCAGCGCGTCGGTCCCGATGTCCCCCACCGCCTTGCCCTCGCCCGCATGGCCGCCCTCATCGAGCTGGGTGCCGGCCTCGGCCTCCTCTGGCCGCGTACCCGCCGCCCCGCCGCCGGCCTGCTCACCGCCCTCTACGCCGTCTTTGTCCTCCTTTGGATCCCGCCCGTCGTCGCCCACCCCACCGTCTACGACGGCTGGGGCAACGTCTTCGAGGAGCTGTCCCTGGTCCTCGGCGGCCTCGTCCTCTTCGCCGGCCTCGCCCCCACGAACTCGCGCTTCAGACCGCGCACCTTCGCCCGCCTCTACGGCATCTGCCCCGTCTCCTTTGGAACCGACCACCTCATCTATCTCGCCGGAGCCGCCACCTTCGTTCCCCACTGGATTCCGCCGGGCCAAGAATTCTGGGTCATCGCCACCGCCGACTTCTTCTTCCTCGCAGCGCTCGCGATCCTCTCCGGCATCCTCGCCGCTCTGGCCGCTCGTCTGCTCACGGTCATGATCCTTCTGTTCGGAGCCCTGGTCTGGGCCCCCAAACTCTTCGCCGCGCCCCACACCCACTTTGTCTGGTCCGGCAACGCCATCAACTTCGCTATGGCCGCCGCCGCCTGGGTCGTCTCTGATGCCCTCAGCGCATCGGCTGCCTCTCGCTCCCGGCAGCAGCCCGCCCGGCCCACAGCGATCCTGCGGCGCATCGACGATTACCGAACCAAAACGGCCGTCTGAAACACGGGGTCAGCGAGCGGCCGCCGGCGCTGTAACCTGTCACCTGATGGAAATCCTGCCCCTGCAGCCCGACTTTGCCCGCGCCTTCGCCCATGACTGGATCGACGCCTGGAACACCCACGATCTCGAGCGCATCCTCGCTCACTACGACGAATCCGTCCAGCTCACCTCGCCTGTTGCCCGCCGATTTCTGAATGGCGGCGACACAATCGTGGGAAAGGCCGCGCTGCGCGAGTACTTCCGTCAGGGCCTCCAAACCTACCCCGACCTTCGCTTCGACTTCCTCGATGTCCTCTGGGGCATTGAAACCGTCGTCGTCCGCTACATCAACAGCGTCCGCGGTGGCCCCTCCGCCGAGGTCATGCTCTTTAACGCCGCCGGCAAAGTCACCCGCGTCTGGGCCAACTACGACCAGTAGGTCCTGGCCCGATTCGAGTTCTCTGTGCCCTCCGCGCCTCGATGGTCAGAGGTTTCCTCGACCCGCCCGGTCGATTACGCGGTTGTCGCGTCTGATGTGGAAATCCTGTCAAGACCCCTCGCTCCTGACGAAAGTAACAATCGCTGATACAACTAGACTTCCCCGCCAAAATACCTGCGAAAACCTGGCAGTAAACCCGCTCCAGCTTGGTATTCTAAAAATAGAGGGAGAAAAAGGAATTTCCCCCTCTCAAGCCCGCCACGCGCGGGCTTTTTCCTTTTCCACGCAAACGTCCGAAAAGCCAGGAGGCAAGACGTTGGTCCCAGCCGGTCCCGATCGCGCAGACGCCATCCGCAACCGAGCAGCCGCTCACCGGATCGAAGTCGCCGGCCTGCCCCCCGCATTTGGAGCCCCTGAGCAACTAACTTGTTTTCTTGCCGAGCCCTATCCGCGCCGCCCCATCCGCCGCTTTGGAGCCCCTGAAACCTACCCTGTTCTCCGGTATCCGGCGTTTGGAGCCCCCAAACCAAAACCGCACTTACCGGCAAACACGGTACTTACCGGAATCCCTAACCCTGGGGGGTGGGGTACCCTTGTATCCATGAAAGTGGCGCTCCTCGGATTCGGCACTGTCGGCAGCTCCGTCGCCCGAATCCTCTGCGATCTCCGGCCCGACGGCCTCGAACTGGCCGTCATCTTTAACCGCAACGTTGCCCGCAAAAAGGTCGACTGGGTTCCCTCCTCTGTCCTCTGGACCGAGAACTTCAACGACGTCCTCAGCTCCGGCGCCGACGTCATCGTCGAGCTAGTCGGCGGCCTCGAACCCGCAGGGACCTGGGTTCGCCGCGCGCTCGAAGCCGGCAAGTCCGCCGTCACCGGCAACAAGAAGCTCATCGCCCATCATGGCGTCGAACTCGACCGTCTCGCCCGTTCCCGCGGAGCCCATCTCCTTTATGGAGCCGCCGTTGCCGGAGGCATTCCCGTCATTCCCGGCCTCACCCAGGGATTCGCCGGCGACCGCATCACCCGCATCGAAGGCATCCTCAACGGCACCTGCAACTACATCCTCAGCCGCATGGAGCAGGGCGCAGCCTTTGCCGATGTTCTCAAAGACGCGCAGCAGCTTGGCTATGCCGAAGCCGATCCCAGCGAAGACGTCGACGGCTTCGATGCGCGCGCCAAGCTGGTGATTCTCTCCCGCATCGCGCTGCGTTCCGGCCTCGACGTCGACACCGTCGCCTGCCGCTCCATCACCGCAGTCGACGCCATCGACCTCACCTACGCGCGCGACCTTGGATGCACCATCCGCCAGATCTCCAAAGCCGAGATTCGTCCTGACGGCGTCGCCGCCGCCGTCGGACCCATGCTGGTCCCGCTGCGCTCCCCCCTGGCCTGGTCCCGAGGCACCGAGAACATGGTCCTCGTCTCCGGACAGTATGGCGGCGATATCGTCTTCTCCGGCCACGGCGCCGGCGGCAATCCTACCGCGGTCGCCGTCGTTTCCGATCTCATCTCGCTT
The DNA here is from genome assembly GCA_049585375.1 of Acidobacteriaceae bacterium. Taxonomy (GTDB): domain Bacteria; phylum Acidobacteriota; class Terriglobia; order Terriglobales; family Acidobacteriaceae; genus Palsa-343. The sequence continues at coordinate 4,073 of JBAUZR010000299.1, read as the reverse complement.
GCGCACGGCTCGCGTCCCGTCGATCTGCCCAGCCGCGCCGTTGCCGTCGGCGGTGAGTTTGAGGTGCGCCACTACATCCGCTTCATCGTCGGAGACCAACCCGGCATCGTCGCCGAAATCGCCGGCGCTCTCGCTGCGGAGAAGATCAACATCGACGCCCTCTTCCAGAGACCCGGCTTCGAGAAAGGCAGCCTGCCCTTCGTCGTCACCGTCGAGCCCTGCGCCGCCTCCGCGCTGCGCCGCGCTCTGGACCGCATCGCGCACGCAGCCTGGCTCACGCAGCCGCCGCTCGATATGCCCATGCTCGATGAATAAGGCCGGCGAGTAAGGATGCCAATGTTCGCCACCGTCATCGCAGCCATTACCACGCTCCTCACGCTCGCCGGTCTCGCCTACTATCTCCTCGCGCTCTGGAGTGCCCGCAGCTTCCTGCGTCGCCCCCGCTTCCCATCTGGATTCGCACCGCCGGTCAGCATCCTCAAGCCGCTCCACGGCGCCGGGCCCGGCATGCAGGACGCCTTCGCCAGCCACTGCCGCCAGAATTACCCGTCCGACTACGAAATCCTCTTTGGCGTCTCGTCGCTCGACGATTCCGCTGTCGCGCTGGTCCAGCAGCTTCAGGCCGACTTCCCCGAACGCGCGATCCGCCTCATTCACACGCCCGAAGTCCTAGGCCCCAACGGCAAGATCAGCAACGTGGCCCAACTCGTGCCGCTTGCCCGCTACGATTACCTGGTCATCAACGACGCCGATATCCACGTCGGCCCGCACTATCTCACCCGCGCGCTGCAGCCCTTCGCTCTCGTTGAAGGCCAACCGCACGTCGGCCTGGTCACCGCCCTCTATCGCGGCCGCGCCCACGGCACGCTCGGATCAAAGCTGGAAGCCCTCGGCATCGCCACCGATTTCGCCCCCGGCGTCCTGACCGCGATGTTCCTCGACCGTCGCCTCCGCTTCGGACTCGGCTCTACGCTCGCCGTCACGCGCACCGCTCTCGATGCCATCGGCGGCCTCGCCCCACTCGCCGAGTACCTTGCTGACGACTATCAGCTCGGCTCCCGCATCGCTGACGCTGGCTTTCGCGTGGAACTGGCCAATGAAGTTGTGGAGACCGAGGTCCCGGCGTGGACTTTCCCAGGTTTCTGGAGTCATCAACTCCGCTGGGCCCGCGGCATGCGCGATTCCCGACGCGCTGGCTATCTCGGCCTTCTGTTCTCCTATGGCCTGGCGTGGTCCTTCCTCAATCTCATCGCCACCGGCTTCAGCATCACGGCCTTCGCGCTCTTCAGCCTGACCCTGCTCGTCAGAATTTCGCTCGCGCTTGGCGTGGGTGTGGGGATCCTCGGCGATCGCCAGGTTTTGCGCGACCTCTGGCTGATCCCGCTGCGCGATCTTGTCGCTCTGGCTGTCTGGGCGTGGAGCTACGCCGGCGACACCGTCACTTGGGGCAACGACCGCCTGATGCTGCATAAGGGAAAGATTGCCTCGCGAGCCGGCGTGGCCGCTCCTCAGCGCTCAGCGGTCGCTCCGGAGAAAGAGCTCGACTCTCAGTGACCCGACGGCGGCACGTATTCCTTCGGCAGCGCCGCGCCCTCGCCGAAGAAGAACTGATCCATCTGCTCGACCAGAAATTCCTGCGCCTGCGGCGTCCACGGCTGCAGCCGATACTCATTCAGCAGCATCTTCTGCCGCTCGATCCACTCCTGCCACGCCTTTTTCGAAACATTGTTGTAGACCTTGTTGCCAAAGTCGCTGTCGAAAGGCGGCTCATCCAGCCCTTCAAGCTCCTGCTTGTTACGTGCGCAAAATACCATGTGCGGCATATTCGTCAGTCTCTCCCGAATATTGTACCGGCTGGTTCCTCTGTGCCGGCGAATGTCGTGCCCGGGCAACCCGGTAAAACCTTTCCGGACTCGCATAAGACAAGCTTGTGTTCCACTTCCGCGCTGGCCAATCCTGGTCTGGGGCGATATAAAGAGTCTCTGCCTATGAAAGCTGTTCAATGAAAAGAAAGTTCGGATTCCTCTCGGCTCTTCTCCTCATCCTCTCCACAGCGTTCCTAGCTGTTCCGCAATCTGCACGGGGGCAGTCTCCCCAGGAGATTGTAAGCAAAGTCGTCGACAACGAGCTCTGGGCCGACGCTCACGACCATACCCGCTGGATGTACCGCGACGCGTACAAATCCCCTGACAAGGATGTAGTCAAGGTGGTCATCGAGACAGCGCAGGGAAACCTCTCGATGGTCATCGAAGACCACCGCCAGCCACCCGGCGCGCAGGAGCACCAGGCTGACCTCGATCGCATCCAGCGCATGGTCGGCGACCCTTCCTTCCGCGCGCAGCAGAAGAAGAACGAGCAGCACGATGGCCAGCAGGCCCGCGAAATGCTGAAGTTGCTGCCCGACGCGTTTATCTGGAACATCGTCAGCCGTAGCGACGGCAATGTCACGCTGACCTTCCGCCCCAATCCGAATTTCTCCGCCGGCAGCATGAGCGCAAAGGTCCTTGCTGCCATGTCGGGAACTATGACAGTGGATGAGAAGGCAATGCGGCTGAGAAGCCTGCGAGGTCGCCTCGACAACCCCGTGGAGTTCGCCTGGGGCCTGCTCGGACACCTTGATGCCGGCGGTACGTTCGCCATCGACCGCTCCGACGTCGGCGATGGCAGCTGGCAGATCACCCAGATGCATGTCCACATTTCCGGGCACGCGCTCTTCTTTAAAACCATCGGCGACCAGGAAGATGAAATCACCAGCGACTATCACCACGTTCCTGACGATGTGAATCTCGATAAAGCTGCCGAAATGCTGCGCGACGGGCAGGTCGCCCGCGATCTGGACATCGAACGCCATCCTGGCGCATAGCGGGAGGAACAGCTTTTTAGTGCACGTGCAGCCGCCAGGCCGTATAGCTCGCAATTTCATGCGCCAGGCGCTGGACTCGCTGCTGCCAGGGAATGTTGCGTCCCACCGGCCGCGGAGACGTGTAGACCTGCAGTCCGTCGTGCTCGCAGATGGCGTGAATCCGAAACAGATGCGTGCCATCGCTCACCACGTCGATGGTGCGGAACCCGTTCTTTCGGGCAATCACCGCCAGTCGCTCCGCCGACTCCTCAGTGTTGTCGCTCTGCGTCTCTGCGATGATGGCTTTTTCCGGCACGCCATGCGCGATCAGGTAATCATGACCCACGCCGCCTTCCGAATGCCGGTCGGAGGGGTCGCCGCCGCCCAGAGTGATGATCATCGGTGCCAGCCCCCGTTGATAGAGTTCCAGCGCATGGGCCAGCCGCGCCCGGAGCACCGGCGATGGACGGCCGTCGTACTCCGCTGCGCCGAATACCGCGATCGCATCCGCGGGGCGCGCTTCATCGCGATGAGCGTATCCCTGGATCCGTCCATCCACCCAGAGAATCCACAGCACAACGCCCGCCGCCAACACCCCTGTTGTGGAAAGCCACAGACGCCGCCGCGATCCTGAGGCCAGCGGGTACGCCCGCGCCATCCGCATATTGTCGTCCGGAAGAATCATCGTGACTGCAGCGCGAGCGCGATGGCGTGCGTCGGGATCGCTCCTTCCCTCAGAATCTGCCAGGTACCTTCCGGCCCGGAGAGATCCACGATCGTCGTGGCGACACTGCGCCCGGTGGGCCCGCCATCCACGATCACCGGGATGCGGTCCCCGATCTGATCTCTGACACAGGCCGCGTACGTGCACTCCGGCAGACCCGCCAAATTGGCCGACGTTGCCGTAATCGGCAGGCCCAGCGCGGACACCACAGCCCGCGGAATGGCCGCATCGGGAATTCGCAGAGCTACGTTCCCGGTATTCGCCGTGCTCCGCAGTGGTAGCCGGGAGCTCGCCTTGACAATCACCGTCAGCGGCCCCGGCCAGAAGCGCTCCGCCAGCAGATCGAAGCACAGGCTGATCTCCCGCACCAGTTGGTAGGCCTGTGCCAGGTTCGCGATCAGCAGCGACAGCGGTTTGTGCTTCAGCCGCGATTTGATCTCGTAGATCTTTTCCACCGCGCGCAGGTCCACCGGGTCCACCGCCAACCCATAGAACGTGTCCGTGGGC
>JBAUZR010000298.1:0-7925 GCA_049585375.1 Acidobacteriaceae bacterium | reverse complement strand
GGCTTAAAAGCGGCAGCGACGTGCCTCCACTTGCGCCATAGCGCACAACGGCCGTCGGAGATACCGCGCCGAATACGACATCATCGACATTCACGAGGATGCCGCGGACATCGACCACAGCGGCGAGATCAGGTGTTTCGCTGCGATAGACCGCAACATTGGTCACCGGGGGTGACGCTTTTGCGCCCTGCTCTGCTCTGGAAAACTGACCAAGATAGCTCTTCACCGCAGCGGCTAGCGAGTCCGGGGTGTAAAGCCCCTCCGCCCCCTCGGAAAAGGCGCGCTGGATCGCATGCATTGCAGTTTCAAGCTCTGGGTCGTTCGCGTTGTGGACTTCCGCAAGCTGCGAGGCGAACCACGTTGGGAAGTCCGGGGAGGACTTCGGATCAGCCAAGAAGCCGAGCACTCGCGTTGTCAGATCGCTAAACGAGGTTGACATGGTACAGGTTTTTCTACCACAGCAAGAACTGAACGACAAGTTCCACGAATTGGGCATCCCTCAGTGGCTGCATCAAAACTACGTGTACGGAAAGTTTGACGTTCCGAGTTTAAACAAGAGAGCTACGGGATCTTCCCTATTACCAAGTGTACAACAAAAGGGGAGATGGGATGACTGGAGCGGTACCTCCTACAAGACCAAACCGGACGCAGATGGACGAACGAAAATTATGGGATTGTATTACCACCGGCAGACGATTCACGGATCCCAACTGCAGGTCCAGCAGTTCGTAGCTCAAGATGGAACTGAATATTTATTGGACAACATGAGCTGGGTAGTAAAATCGGAGCCGTGAAAACACCTCCAGACTCCCCGGAGTTCATCCGATTCACGCATGCTGTGCGAGACATCCTGAAGGTGTCAAAAGAGGAATTGCAGGAACGGATCGCAAAAGAAAAGCGGAAGCCTAAGGCTCCCGCTTCCCGCGTTTCTGCCGCTTCTTCCAGGGCGCGTTAGAACGGTTCGATTTCCGTCACCTTGCCCGTCAGGTCTGCATAGGTCAGTCTCTTCCCTGAAATCTGCGACACAGCGAGCATGAAGCGGTCCGCGTCATCCAGCGGGTTCTCTTTCGTGGCCCGATTGTTGAACCTGAAGACCTGCTCATCGACGTATTTCGACAGGTGGAACGGTTCCACGGCTACATACGTCCCGCGCAGTCCCCGCTTGAGCAGCGACCAAAAATTCTCGATTCCTTGAGTGTGAACCTGACCCCTGACGTACTCTTCCATGTGGTTCACCGTCTCATGGACGAACTGCTTCGCCTTCAGGTTGTCGTAGCCTACAGCGCGATCCGTGTACACCGTCGCACCCGTCTGAATCTGGTTCAGGATTTCATTCTGGAGCGTCTCCCGCGTCACATCTGGAATCAGTTTCGCCCGCACCTGGCGCGTCTCGCGGTCCAGCATCCCCATAACGGCGGTTTTGTGATCCCCGTAAACGCCGCGCTTCGTCTGCATCTTCAGGCGACGGTCCTTGTGCATCTTGCGCGGATCTCCCCCGATGAAAGCCTCATCCACTTCAACCGGACTGCCATCGTTTCCCATCTTCTCCAGTGAGCCATCGCGCAGCGCCAGCCGAACTCGATGCAGGACGAACCAAGCGGATTTCTGCGTCAGCTTTAGATCGCGTGCGATTTCGTAGGAGCTGATCCCGTTCTTGCAGTTCACGACAAGCCAGATCGCCATGAGCCATTTATCGAGCGGGATGGGCGAATCCTCAAAGATCGTTCCCGTCTTGACGGAGTATTGCTTCCGGCATTCCTTGTTCTTGCACTTCCAGATGCGCCGTGTCCGCAGGAATGAGTGTTCTTTGCTCCCGCAGTTCGGGCAGACCGGTCCTTCCATCCAGCGCATCGCCGCCACAAACTCCACGCAAACGTCAGGATCGGAGAAATACCGGATGGCCTGCATTAAGCTCTTTGGAATCTGTGTGTCTTTCATGTAAACGACTATATCAAAATAGCCGTGGTGCGTCAAGTATATTTATGCCCTTACGGATGTTGGCGAGCTGGGTATCTCCTCCAGGCCCTTGATTCTAAAGAGGCGACCCGTAGAAAACTCTACTTGCTCGAGCCGATGGCCGTGACCAGGTCGGCCTTCTCGTCGATGTGGCTCAGGCGGAACATCAGCAGGGCATCGCGCTTGGTGTTGATGGGCTGAGCGGAGAGATCGACGGTCTCCCCCGGAGCATGCGCACCCTCCCCGGTGGCACCGATACCGGCCAGGCCGGGAATGAGATCGGCCACAAAGGAGATGTCGCCAGCGCCGCGGCGCATCGGATCCAGCTCCGGCATCTGACCGAAGCCAAGACTGGCGTTGCACTGGTTCAGCAGCCGGAGCAGGGCGCGGCTGGCGGCCGTCGGCGCCATGGCAGGATAGCCATCGCCGAAGCTGATGTCTGCCCCGGTCTTCGGCAAATGCTGGGCGACGATCGCCTGCATCTTCTTCTCCACCTCTTCGGTCTGCTGATTCGAAATGGTGCGGATGTCGCCGCTCGCATACGCAGTAGGCGGAATCACGTTGTCCTTGCCGTTGACCGTCCCGCTGTCGCCGGCGGCATTGACGGTAAGGCTGGAACCGCCGACGATCATGCCCACGTTGTAGGTGAGATACCGCTCGGGAAGCTGCGTACGGAAGTCATTGAGGATTCGCACCAGCTCGTAGATGGCGCCGTAACCCATCTGCTCATTGAAGATGCCGGAGGAATGCCCGGTCTGGCCGGTGGTCTTCAGGTGCCAGGTGATGGAACTGCGCCGGCTGACACTGCCGTAGAAGATGTCGTTGATCCGAGGTGTGCCCTCAAACTCGAGCGCGACGTCGGAGTGATGAGCGGCTGCGATCATGTCGCGCCTCGAAACGCTGACTGGCTCGCCGTGGTCCTCTTCGTCGCCGCTCAAAACGATGGTGATCGCCGTGTGATCGAGCGCGTGCGCCGCCTGCAGGGCTTTGAGGGCGAAGAGCATATCCATCAGGCCGCCCTTCATATCGCTGGTGCCAGGGCCGGTGGCGATATTGCCGTTGACCGAATACTTCTGGAACGGGCTCGTCTTCTCGAAGACCGTATCCATGTGGCCGATAAAGAGCATGCGCTTGCCGCACTGTCCCGGCTGCGGGCAGGGATGCGTGGCGACCAGATCGCCCGCGCGCTGGATCGAGTCCATAGGGACCCATTCGACGTGGAAGCCCAGGCTGGAGAGCTGCGCCTCCATAATTTTGGCGACGTCCCGGACGCCCTGAAGGTTGTGGGTGCCGGAGTTGATGTCGACCAGCTTCTCCAGCAGCGCATTGGAGTCCTGCTGATGAGCGTCGACGTAGCCGGCGATCGTCTTCTCCTGCGGCGACAGAGGCTGGGGCGACTGGGCAGCGGCGGTTAGCGTAAGGGCAGCAAGCAGAGCGGGCAGGCAGAGGCGAGCGGACATTTGCTGGGAAGAATAACAGGAGAGCGACGTTCACTCGGGTGTCTGGTCGCGGACCAGGAGGCGGAGATCCTTCATGAGCAGCATGAGATGGAGTTCGTTGACCGGGGAGGGATCGAAATCGAAGCGGCGGTAGAACTCCGCAGCGGATGCATCGATGGCGTGGACCAGAATGGCGCGTGCGCCAACGATATCGGCAGCGCGAGCGATGCGTTTCAATGCGTCCTTGAGCAAGGCTTTGCCGAGGCCTTTGGCTTGCTCGGAACGATCGACGGCGAGGCGGGTGAGGAGGATGACGGGAACAGGGTGGTTCGCGAGCCCTTTAGCTATGCGATCTGTCGCGGATTCGCGAAGAACGCTTCCTGCCGCGATAGAGTAATAGCCCACGACACGGTTATCACGATGGACGACATAGGTACGCGAGGTCTCATTCTGCTGGTTGGTCCAGGCGAACCGCTTCAGCCAGTCATTCAGCGACGGGTGGGCCCCACAATCGAACTGGGTGCAATCGTGTGTTCGTGCCAACGGTTCGACGAGGGAGAGAGATTCCTCGTCATCGCTCAAGGATTGAGGTCTCCCTGAGCAGCCTTTCAAGGTGCGGCAATCTGCGCGGCGGCCGATCCAGGGCTTCAGTGAATGTCTGCCATTGGCGGGCGTTCAGCTCGAAATGCCGCTGATCAGCCAGAGTGTGCTGAGCACGCTCTGAAGCGCTGTCAAGGATAAAGGCGCTGACGCTGACTCCCGCGGTGGCGGCCGCGCGGGCAATCGTCTTCACCTCGTGCTTTGAGGCGCGTAGCTGAATTCGCTGTTCTTTACGGGCGGTCGCAGGCATGTTTTCTCCTGTACTGCCATTGTACGCCACCTGCCCCGAAGCTTGCCGTATACTTGCCTGTTTGCTGTCCCTTACGGAGGTGCGGTCGATGAGTTCGGCAGCAGTTGGCTATGCGCGCCAGAATGCAGCGCGGTTTCTCGATGAGTTGAAGACGCTGTTACGGATTCCGTCGGTATCAACGACGCCGGAACACAAAGGCGATGTGGAGAAGGCCGCCGAATGGGTAGCTGCAGACCTGCGGCGCATCGGCATGGAGCACGTCGAGATCATCCGCGCGAAAGAGGGCCACCCGCTGGTGTACGCCGACTGGCTGCACGCGACGGGCAAGCCGACAGTGCTGTGCTACGCGCACTATGATGTGCAGCCGCCCGATCCGCTGGACGAGTGGGTGACCCCGCCCTTTGAGCCCACGGAGCGCAACGGCAACCTCTACGCGCGCGGCGCGGTCGACGACAAGGGCCAGTTGTACTCGCAGGTCAAAGCGCTTGAGAGCCTGTTTGCGAACAACAGCGGAAAGCTGCCCATCAATGTGCGAGTGATCTACGAGGGCGAGGAAGAGGTCGGCGGGGAACGCATCGCGGCATTCGTGCGCGAGCATCCGGATCGTCTGAAGGCGGATTTCGCCCTCATCTCCGACACGGAGATGTTTGCTCCCGAGCTGCCGACGCTGTGTGTTGGCCTGCGCGGCATGATCTACACCGAGCTGGAGGTGCGTGGGGCGAAGAGCGATCTCCACTCCGGCATGTACGGCGGAGCGGCGCCTAATCCCTTCGTGTCGCTGGCGCAGATTATTGCCGGCCTGAAGGATCGCGAAGGGAAGATTCTGATTCCGGGCTTTTACGACGACGTGAAAAAGCCGAGCGCCGACGAGCTGAAGGCCTGGAAGGCCCTGCCCTTCGACGAAGAAGAGTATCGCGAGAAGGAGATGGGTGCGTCAGCGCTCGTGGGCGAGAAGGGCTTCTCGACGCTGGAGCGCACCTGGGCGCGGCCCACGCTCGATGTCCACGGCATCGTGGGGGGATTCATCGGAGCGGGCGCGAAAACGGTGATCCCGGCCAAGGCCACGGCCAAGGTCTCGATGCGGCTGGTGCCGGACATGACCCCGCAGAAGGCTTTTCAGCAATACAAGGCCTATGTGGAGAAGATCAAGCCGGAAGGCGTGACCGTGGACGTGCGGCTGATCCACTCCGGCGATCCGATCGTGATCGGGACGGACAATCCTTACGTGCAGGCGGCGACGCGGGCGCTGAAGTCGGTCTGGGGCAAGGACACGGTATTCATCCGCTCGGGCGGATCCATCCCGATCGTCGGCGACTTTGAGCGTCACCTGAAAATTCCGTCGGTGATGATGGGCTTCGGATTGCCGGACGACGGTCTGCACGCGCCGAACGAGAAGTTTCACATCGCCAATTTTCACCGCGGAATCGAGAGCCTGATTGTGTTCTTCGAGGAGCTGGGAGGATAGGCGAAAGGCGTTTGCCTACAGGCTCAGCAGCCAGTTATCCAGAGGGACGGCTCTGTCGTAGACGGCGACCTGCGTACCCGCTGGAAGGATGTAACATGCATATTCCGCCTGACGTCTGTCATCGGTGGCATATATGTCGCAATAGGTTGCATTGAGCACATGATAGAGATCATCCGCGAGATCTGGTGGGTTTGAACCGCGATTTGCGCATCGCCAATTGCAGTAAAGGTCGGCGCGAACGACTGCTCGTGCAATCAACGAGGAAGGATTTCTGATCAGCTCCGCGGCGTACTGCAGGAGTTCTATCGTCTGTGCATCGGGGAAGCTCTCTCCAATGTGTCCAGTCAGCATTATCACCGCGCCATGCGAGGTCGCTTCTGTCGTCAACCATGTGCTTAATTGAGAAGCGGCTACTGACTTTAGCTTGTTGATCAGTTCGGGGCGACTCGCCAAGTGTGCTCGCAGCTCAGCTCGAGTCCGCTCGGCGAACCGCATTCGATCAGTTGTATGTTGCCGCCAAAGATCGCTTGTCTCGCCGGCCGCGAGGCGCTGAACTTCAGCGCACACCTTGGACAGGTCATCTGCGCCAAGGAATTTTTCGCTTCCAGGCAATCTTTGCAGCTCATACATCTCTGCAGCCAATGTCTCCGATGTTTCCTTCATTACCAATCGAAGACCGTCCGATAAATAGGAGTGGAGGTGTCGAAATAGACTCTTCCCCCTCTGTTTTGCCGCCTCCGTGTCGGAGTAGAAAGTCTTGGCTAGCTCGTAGACGGCATGAATTCCCAACACGAGGCTATTGCCTCTCTGCTGCAAGGTATGCAGCAATGGCGGCGCGTCAATACACTGATCACAAGACAAATTCCATAGGTTTGTGTCCAAATAGATCTTCACCCTGCCCCCGCTTTTAGCCGAATCAGCTGCCGTAGAGATCCTTTTCTGAGACGACGGGTTCGGCGGTGTCTGTGCGGGCGGCGCGGTGGGAGGCCGTGAACATCGATCCGCGCGCGGAGACGACCGAGGCGAAGCTGGAGAAGCCGATCGGCAGGGCAATGTCGTCGTAGATGGCCTCCATGCCTCCGCGCATCATGTACGTCTCGTGCCAGAAGCCGGTGCCGCCGGAGTCGCGAAGGAAGTTCTTCCACCACTGACGATGAGGATCGGAGCGGGTCCACGCGAGGAGCGAGTCCATATCGCGCCAGTACTGGCGCATGCCGGCGTGCATGGGGAAGAACGAGAACACGAAATTCTCATGGCGGAGCAGGCCGTCGGGCTGCGCTTCAACCGATTTCGAAATCCGCGGTCCGAAGCCGATCAGGGTTTTGAGTCCCTATCCCCTACTTCCTACATATTGAAAATACAGTGTTTACAGTGACTTAGCGGACTTCACGATGCGGTTCCATGCGGTTCTGTGAGGGGTCATTCGGGATGTTTGGGCACAGTTTGGGCACAGTTCGCAGCATCAGATTCGGTCAGTTTAGATTGACCTTTTTAGAGTGGCGACTTGGCACTGTGGCCCCTGACCAGACTCAATGAGTGCCTTGGCGATTTGGCTTAGATCGAAGCTCTGCTTACTCGGTCAAAACCGAATCATTCACACGAGCCCAAAGCCCCCAAGCTGCTCCTGGATCGGCTCGCAAGCGCGTATAGCGATCAGGTGCAACGCCTTCATGATCGTCACTGTACGTTTGTGGTTGCCCATGAATTGTTATCGCATCTTCAACTTCGCTAACGGATTCTCTATGAGCGGAAAAGGCCTCATCGCCGGGTACGTCCACCATATCGACACCATAGCTCGCCGCTGTCTCACTGGATGGTAAGTCCCAGACTGAATTAAGTGTCTCTTGCGTAAACAACTTCATCTGTTAGCTCCCTATTCGGAATTCCAATGGGACATCTTTCAATGAGAATTGGCAACGTCTTTGTAGCAAACTGTTTGGAACAAACGCGCAATTGGAGTGCCAGGCTCCGTATGCTTCAGCACTCCGCCTATCTGGTAAAGCCCGAGTCCGCAGGTTCCTTCAATCTTCATCTGGTTGAATTCGACGTAAAAGCTATTTGCCCCCCGAACGCCGTATTCAACTGAGATTTCCTTTCCGTCAACAGTGAACTTGCGTTCGGATTTGAAGGTCGTCGTCACTTGACGAGGTCTATGGTTCGGAGTGTCCACTCTCAGTTCACATTCGACTTCGGTCAGGTGATCCCATCCCTGCCC
>JBAUZR010000297.1:0-5675 GCA_049585375.1 Acidobacteriaceae bacterium | reverse complement strand
CTTGGGGCATGCGAATGGCCGAAGTCTCTTGATTCTGAGCGGGAAGCGATTTGATTGGCTTATGGCGGTATATGGCGTAGAGTGCGCGTGCAAATCGGCTGCTTTGGATCAGCAGTCTGGACGGGCGCAACGAACGGTGCACTCCATTCAGGGCAATTTCGAGCCTGCAACCGCCTCACAGAAGATCTTCGGATCGGTCCGGTTCGGATCCTTCTTGCGTGGGTGGAATATTTCCCCTGAACGTCGCAGGAATATTTCTGCTATGGAGGCAACGCGGCTCGATGGCCTTGGGCCCTCTCTAATGCGCGTGCCCCGGGGAATGATGATGAGGATGTGCGGCCGGCTCTTCGACCGTCATCGGGCAGCCATGCGCCACCTCGCAAATCACATGCTCAAACTGCAGCGTTGTGTGGTGAATCTGAAACTGCTCCCGCAGCACGAGATTGATGTCGGCCAGAATCCGCGTGCTCTCTGACGGCGGGATATCGGCAATGGTGACATGGCTTGAGAGTGCGTGAGTATTGGACCCCAGACTCCAGACGTGCAGATCGTGCACGTCCTCGACCCCCTCGATCGTGCTCAGAGTGGTGCGGATCTCCACGAGAGAGATACCCCTTGGTGTGCCTTCGAGAAGGATGTTGAGGGTTTCGCGAACGATCGCAAGCGAAGACCACAGGATCAGCGCCGCAATCCCGAGCGACAGCGCCGGATCGATCCAGGTTCGGCCGGTCAGCAAAATGATGGCGCCCCCTACGATGACCGCCGCCGTAGACAGCGTATCGCCCAGCATGTGGATGAACACGCTGCGGATGTTCACGTCGTGGCTGACCCGCCACAGCAGGCCAGCGATAATGCCGTTCATGAGGACGCCGGCCGCTGCCACAACCATCATCAGGTCCGGCTGAACCTGCTCCGCGTGGCGAAAGCGCCGAAGGGCCTCAAGGGTGATCCAGCCTGAGATGACGATCAGCGCAATCGCGTTCAGGAACGCCGCCAGGACTCCTGCGCGCTGATAGCCGAAGGTCTTGCGGTCGGTCGCGGGCCGGGTCTGGAACCAGACAGCGACAAAGGAGAGGACGAGCGTCAGAGCGTCGGACGCATTGTGGCCGGCTTCCGAAATCAGCGCCAGGGAGTGGGCGCGCAGTCCGGCGAACAACGTGATCAGCACGTACGCCAGGGTCGCGATCAGGGAGAAACGCAGAACCTTCTGCGTGGCTCGGGTGTTCGCGCCGTGAACATGCATACTGGTCCAGTTTAGATGGTGTGCCCGGGTGGCGGCGTCGACTGCGCCGCGTTGCGGGATTTGCGCCCCAGTGGGGGCCGTGTAGGCACCGACTGCGCCGTGTTGCGCAGTCCGCTCCAGTTTTCAGCCACCACAATGCTGTTCTCCGGCCGATGGATATCGTAGCGGACAGAGCAGGGGAAGCTCAGCCTGAGTTCTGCCGGGTTCACCAGGTCACGCAGGGCGGACACGTCCTGGGAGGACTCATAGGCCACCCCTCCGATCTCATATTTGTAGAGGATGAAGTGGATTTCTGCGGGCCGGTCCGGCGCCGGCGGAGCCTCGAACTCCGATATATCGAGGATCGTTCCGTCGATGATGCGCCCCGAACGCACCAGTTCGGCGCGTCGCTCCCTCTCGATCTCCTCCGGGGTCGGACGTCTGCGCAGGACCAGGTAGGTTACGGCGCCCCCGACACCGAGAACCGCAGCCGCAACTGTCCCGATCACATGGGGATCGCGCAGCGAAAGGGGCAACATCCAGGGACTCCAAAAATAGGAAGGAAATGAGCTGCTGGTTAAGTGCAGGATAGCGCAGAATACGCGGACTGGCGGCCCTCCATGGCGGTATTGCGCAGCGAGTTAGTTACTGCTAGCTGCGCTATACTCAAAAAAGACATGGCGAATCGCAGGATTGCAGAAACGGCCGCTTCGGGCGGTCGTTTTTCCGTCAGAACACAATCTCCCTCGGGCAAAACCGGCAACGGTCCGCGGATTCGGTCCACAACAGTAATCTGCGTGCGGCGAGGCTCCAGCGTGGTCATGGCCGCCGACGGCCAGGTGACCATGGGCGAAGCGGTCTTCAAGCACAGCGCGCGGAAGATCCGGCGCCTCTACCAGGACAAGATCCTGGCGGGTTTCGCCGGATCCACGGCAGATGCCTTCTCGCTCTTCAGCCGCTTTGAGAACAAGCTGGAGCAGTATGCCGGCAATCTGGGCCGCGCGGCGGTTGAGCTGGCGAAGGACTGGCGCACCGACAAAATGCTCCGCAGCCTCGAAGCTCTGCTGGTCGTCGCAGACCTGAACCAGACGTTTCTGATCAGCGGTTCCGGGGACGTGATCGAACCGGATGAGGGCATCGCCGCCATCGGCAGCGGCGGATCGTACGCCTTAGCCGCAGCGCGGGCGCTGATGGAAAACACCGAGTTCTCCGCCCACGATATCGCCGAGAAAGCTCTGCGCATTGCCGGGCAGATCTGCATTTACACCAACGACAAGATCACGATCGAAGAACTGCACGCATAAAGGCGAATCATGGCCATTTATCTCCCCGGAACCGCTGAAGATCAGGAGCTGTCGCTCGACGAGCTCACCCCGCGCGAGATTGTCGCGGAGCTGGATAAATATGTTGTGGGCCAGAAGGCGGCCAAGCGCGCTGTGGCTGTTGCTCTGCGGAATCGCATGCGCCGGCAGAAGCTCTCGCCCGAGCTGGCAGACGAGATCATGCCCAAGAACATCATCATGATTGGGCCTACCGGCGTGGGGAAAACCGAAATTGCGCGCCGCCTTGCGAAGCTGACCAACTCGCCTTTCCTCAAGATCGAAGCTTCCAAATTCACCGAGGTCGGCTACGTCGGCCGCGACGTCGACTCCATCGTGCGCGATCTGGTTGAGATCGCCATCGATATGGTGCGCGAGGAAAAACTTGAAGAAGTCGAAGACCGCGCCGAGATGAACGCCGAGGAGCGGCTCCTCGATGTGCTGCTGCCGCCTCCGGCCCAGCAGGCGGCGGCCGCGGGCCAGGCCGTCTCCAACACGCCTGGATTTGACGGACAGGTCGACGGCAACACCATCACCCTCCCGGTTCCCGGCGGCGATTCGCACCACCGTACGCGCGAAAAGCTCCGGCAGCAGTTCCGCGAAGGCAAGCTCGACGACCGCATGGTCGAAATCGACGTGCGCGAGCGCAACAGCCCGTCCTTCGAGATCATCTCCAATCAGGGCGTCGAGGAGATGGATGTCAACCTCAAGGACATGCTGCCCAACATCTTCGGCCAGCGCACCCGCAAGCGGAAGATGAAGGTCGCCGATGCTTTCGAATATCTGGTCCAGGAAGAAGAGGGGCGCCTGATCGATATGGATCAGGTGACCCGCCTGGCCGTCGAGCGCGTGGAGACCTCCGGCATCGTCTTCCTCGACGAGATCGACAAGATTGCCGGCCGCGAAGGCGGCCATGGACCAGACGTCTCCCGCGAAGGCGTGCAGCGTGACATCCTGCCCATCGTCGAAGGCACAACCGTCAACACTCGCTATGGCATGGTCCGCACGGACTTCATCCTTTTCATCGCGGCCGGCGCGTTCCACGTCTCGAAGCCCAGCGACCTCATTCCCGAGCTTCAGGGTCGTTTCCCTATCCGCGTGGAGCTGCAATCGCTCACCGTCGAGGACTTCGTCCGCATCCTCACCGAGCCGAAGTCGTCTCTGGTCCGCCAGTACACTGCACTGCTAGAAACTGAGGGTCTCAAGCTGGAATTCACGCCCGAGGCCATCGAAGAGATGGCGCAGTTTGCCTTCCGCGTGAACGAAGGCACCGAGAACATCGGTGCCCGCCGTCTGCACACCATTATGGAGAAGGTGCTGGACGAGATCAGCTTCCTCGCGCCCGATCTGACCCGCGCCGCGCAAAAAGGTGAAGGGAAGGAAGGTGGAACAGTTGTCGAGCTGGCCGCCGTGGGCGAAGGCACAACCGCGCCCCTGCCCGTTATCGAGCGCGAAACCGCCAATGGCACGGAAAAGGTCATGGTGATCGATCCCGAGTATGTTCGCCAGATGGTCGGCAGCATCGTGAAGAACCAGGATCTCTCCCGCTATATCCTGTAGCGATGCCCACGACCGTCCGCTCCTTCTGCAAGATCAATCTGGGGCTGGCCATCGGGCCGCCCCGGGCGGATGGCTTTCACGGGCTCGCCACCTGTTATCAGACCCTCGCTGCGCATGACCTTCTGACTGTCGAAGCCCGACCTTCCGCCGCAACATCCATTTGCATCACCAGCGATCATGCAGGCGTTCCAACAGACGCGAAGAATACCGTCTGGAAGATGGTCGAGCGCACCCTCCCTGCCCTGGGAACCACAGCATCCGTCCACGTCCACATCGAGAAACGTCTCCCCGTCCAGGGTGGCATCGGCGCCGGCTCCGCGAATGCCGTCGCGGCTCTCCTGGGCCTGGAACGCGAGCTTGCCCCCCACAACATCGCTCCGCTGCCCGATCCCGACAAGCTCCGCATCGCCGCGGAAGTAGGCTCCGACGTGCCCCTCTTCCTGGTTGGCGGAACCGTTCTCGGCGTGGGTCGCGGCGAGCAGGTCGCCCCGCTGGCCGATTTGCCAGCCACCGCCTGCGTTCTGGCCCTGCCCGACATCGGCGTTTCCACGCCCCAGGCCTACCGTGACTGGGACGCGCTCCATCCGGTCAAAGAACCCGGCCAAACCGCATTGACCCCCTCTCCGCGCTCCGATAAACTATTGATGTTGAGTCGAGTTCTTGCCTCGGCGCTTGCGCCGAGGCCCCCGGAGGCGCAATCCGCCGGGGATGGCACGCACTCCTCCGGTGTCTCCGCATTGCGCGAAGACCTCGCCGGGAAGTGGGAGATGAATCCGCTTCTTGCGCTTGTCCGAACCGGGATCGAAAACGACTTCGAAGAGGTCGTCTTCCGGCAGTATCCCTCCCTCGGAACAATCAGGCGCATTCTTGCGGGCTCCCACGACCCTGAGGAGGCAGCCTTGTATGCGGCGCTCTCCGGCTCGGGGTCAGCCCTGTTTGGGCTGTACGGCTCCGAAGCCGCTGCCGCCGCAGCCGAGCACAGGCTCAGCGAGGCCGGCTTTCGATCGCTGCGGACCAGGACCTTGCCGCGCAACGAATACTGGAGCACGATGTTCGAGCAGTAGGGCACAGGATCGATCAACGAAGTTTTGCGTACTGGGCGATCGACTAATGGTAGGTCAAGTGCCTTTGGAGCACTTTGTCCAGGTTCGAATCCTGGTCGCCCAGCCAGAATTGAGAAGTCGGGCCATGCAGGAAAGCAGGATGCCATGCAAACCAGCTGGAGGATCTTGTGAAGACTGACACCGTGGAGATCGTAGGGAGTGCGCCCGCATCAGGGGCGGCTCAGACAGACGGAAGCAAAGCGAAGCCGCAGGCGCGGCGTTCTCGCGTATCGAATGAAGACAGGCGGTTCAAGATCTTTTCGGGCACGGCCAATCGGGAGCTGGCAGAGGATATCTGCAGGCACATCGGGGTCACCGTCGGTGAGACGCGCATGCAGCGCTTCGCCGATGGCGAGGTCTATTTTCAGCTCCTCGAGAACGTCCGTGGCGCCGACGTCTTTGTCGTGCAGCCGACATGCTATCCGGTTGATCAGCATCTGGTGGAGTTGCTGATTATGGTCGATGCGCTGA
>JBAUZR010000296.1:0-10021 GCA_049585375.1 Acidobacteriaceae bacterium | reverse complement strand
GTTCTGAATGGCGTGAGCCCGTATTAAGCCTGATCGGGCGCGAACTCCCACAATTCCGTATTCAGGTTGTTTCAAAGATGCCATTTGAGGAGTACCTCGGCCTGGCACAGAAGGCAAAGTTCTCGCTGACCTTTGGCGAAGGGATGGACGACTATTTTATAGGAACCTTTCTCAGGGGAGGGATAGGTTTTGCTGTATACAATAGCCAGTTCTTCACCGCGGACTTCCATGGCTTCAGGACCGTCTATTCCGACTGGGGGACCCTGATGCATCAGCTGATTAGCGATGTACGCTACTTGGACCAGAAAGATGCTTATGAAAGCAGCAACGCGCCTGTTCGCGCGCGGCTGGAGACTATCTGGTCGGCGAGGAAGACGGAAGAGCACCTGCGAGCTTATTACAAAGGAAAGTTCAGCCTCGTGTGACCCGAGCTCGCGAGACCGGCCCCAGCCGGGACAATAGAAGATTTAAGTTAATTCATTTTGTGGTTAACTTGAAATTCGAACTCTGGTTGTTCCGAGCTATATTTCGATCGCTATGAATCAACGCCCAGACCAATCTACCGCGCGGCCGCAAATATCTGTCGCGATGGCAACGTATAACGGTGCGAAATTTCTACGCGAACAGCTTGAAAGCATCGCTCGCCAAACCTTGCTTCCGGCGGAAATCGTGGTCACCGACGACGGCTCTACTGACACGACTCTCGGCATTTTGGACAACTTCGCACAGACTGCCCCATTTCCAGTTCGCGTTTTCGGCAATTCGTCCAGATTGGGGTATGAGGACAATTTTCTCAAGGCCGCCTCGCTCTGCGCGAGCGACTGGATTGCCTTTTGCGATCAGGATGACATCTGGCTGGAAACTAAGTTGCGGATCTGCTCACAATTTTTCTCCGATCACAATGTCGTTCTCGTCATCCATTCGGCGCGAACTTTTATGAACGGCGAGGAACTCGGCCAACGATATCCGGATTACAGGCGAACCAGAGCTGTTGGCATTGGCAAATTTGATCCACTGGAGAATCGCCCCGGCTTCGCCATGCTCCTGCGAAAAGATATTCTTCAAATGGTCGCTAGTGTCCAGCGCCCTCCAAGTCGCTATGGCCATGACGCTAGAGGTTGGTTTTTCTCTGTTTCTGTAGGAGGAGTGGCCACGATTGCGGACGATCTTGTTATTTATCGTCAACATCCGACGAGTGTTTTCGGAGCGCCTCAGAAATTTGTATGGCGGCCCGATTCAAGTTTCGGCTACCTTGAATACGTAAAAAGATCCGACGATGAGCTGGAGTGCGCGAAGCTGCTACGGGCGACCGCCGAGAACTATCCGATTTGGTCTCAAAGTTTAAAACAATCAGCACGAAGTCTTGAGCACAGATCTACGCTGCACCGCATCCGGAGTCGAATTTACAGAAAAGAAGCGACGCTTCCAGAACGAATCATGGCGTCGACTCAGATCATTATTCGGGGAGGGTATTTGCCGGATTCTTCCAAGACACGGTTAGGTCCGCTTGCCGGTCTAAAGGATTTGATATACGGACTGACGGGCAGGTATAAACGATGGCCTCGATCCATTTCGCTGTCAAATAAGTAGCGTGAGCATGCTAACCTCACCCGGACAGGCGAAGAATGCCAGCCTGACCTTTCGACCACTCCGCCGAGCCAGGTACTGGCTCTCCTCCCAATCCAGTCCTCCCGTTCGATTGACGAGAGAACCTCGGTCCTATTCTGGCTGTTTTTCGGAGCGGGCCCCAAGGAAAAAGTGGCTGCCTCAAAAATGGTGCACAATCCCGCCGCAAGGTAATACCCAAAAGGTATTACCCTCAAAGTCCTTTGCTATCAAATAGATGATATCCAGAGCACCCAGGGGGTGGGGGTGCAACGGGGACTTTTCACATCTTGTACTTCCCTAAATCCTCGTCCCCCAGGTTTTCCAGCCAGCGCCGCAGCTCCTGGGCGCTGGGCTGAGTATCCGCCGCGCTGGGCACCACTTTGGCTGCCTGCAGCACCTCTTCCGCTACAAAGATGGGGCAATCCGACCGCAGCGCCAGTGCCAGAGCATCCGACGGACGCGCGTCGATCGCCACAATCTCCCCGTTCTGCTCCATCCAGATCACCGCATAGAACGTGTCGCCGCGCAGCTCCGACACCACCACCCGCTGCACCTGCGCATTCAGCCCCAGCACCATATTCTTCAGCAGGTCGTGCGTCAGCGGCCGCGCTGTCGTGGACTTCTCCACCTCCAGGGCGATCGCGTTTGCCTCATACAGCCCCACCCAGATCGGCAGCACCGCCTCGCTCTTCGGATCTTTCAGGATCACGACGGGCATATTCGTCGAAGGATCGACCATCAAGCCCCGGATTTTCATCTCCACTTCCATCGCCGCCTCACTGCACAACTGCTTCCCCAACAAGACTGTTGGGGAAGGTTTTTGTCACCCGCACCGGCAGGTAAACACCCGGCGCCGGAGCGATCGGCTGGCCCGTAGTAAAGTTCAGCGTCTTGTTCTGCGACGTGCGGCCCACCACCTGACCGCGTGCCGGATTGAGGCCCTCCACCATCACCTCAAGTACCTGACCGACGTGCTTCTCGTAATTCGCCCGCTGAATCTCCCTCTGCCGGTCCAGCAGCACCTGCAGCCGCTTCGACTTCTCTTCCTCGGGAATCGTATCCGGCATCGACAGCGACGGCGTGTTCGGCCGCGGGGAATATTTAAACGCGAAGACGCCATCGTATTGGACCGCGCTCAGCAGGCTCAGGGTCTCCTCAAAATCCTCTGCCGTCTCTCCCGGAAAGCCGGTGATGATGTCGGTCGTCATGCTGATCGTCCGTCGCGCTCCCTGGATCCACGCGATCCGTTCCAGATACTGCTCGCGCGTATACTCCCGCGCCATCAGACCCAACACCTTCGATGACCCGCTCTGCACCGGGAGATGTACATGGTCGCAGAGCGACGGCACAGCGTCGATCGCCTCCACAATGTCGCGCGTAAAATCCCGTGGATGGGAGGTCGTGAACCGCACCCGCCTGATCCCAGACACTTCGCCCACCGCCGCCAGCAGTTCGGCGAAACTGCGCTTCCCTTCCGGATCCCGGTAAGAGTTCACGTTCTGTCCCAGAAGCTGAATCTCCGTAAAGCCAGCATCGGCCATCTGCCGCGCCTCGGTCAGCACTGAGTCCGACTTCCGGCTCCGCTCCTTGCCGCGCGTGTACGGTACCACGCAGTAGGCGCAGAACTTATCGCATCCTTCAATAATCGTGATGTACCCGCGATGCGGGTTGGACCGCGCCGTGAACTCTGTCTCGAACGTCTCGTCTGTCTGCCGATCGTCCAGCCCCGTCACTCGCGTCGCGCCCTGCTCGATCTGCAGCAGCATTTCCGGTAATTTCCGGTACGAGGCCGACCCAGACACCAGCGAGACAAACGGCGCCCGCTCGAAGATCCGCTCACCTTCCTGCTGCGCTACGCACCCCAGCACTCCAAAGCGTTTCCCCTGCTTGTACAACGCTTTATAGTCGTTCAGACGGTGAAAGACCTTCTGCTCTGCCTTGTCCCGGATCGAGCACGTGTTGTACAGGATCAGGTCCGCCGCCTCTTCGGTCTCGACCTGCGCATACCCCTGCTGCTCCAGCGTGCCAATGACTTTTTCCGAGTCATGCACGTTCATTTGGCAGCCGAATGTCTCGAGATAGAAGGTCTTCTGGGGCGCCATCCCTTCGAGTATAGCGAACGTCTATAGCGAACGTCCGCGCCCCCCGCCCAGGGCGGCTGTCGCGAGGATCGCGCCCGTGCACGGGCTCAGTTCGCGGCTTCAGCGACCGGGTTGTTGTACAAGGGCGACAGCTCGCGCAGGCGCGCGACGGCGGGCGGCACCGTTTCCAGGACATAGTCAATGTCCGCTTCAGTGCTCAGGCGGGACAGGCTAAAGCGCAGGCTGGCGCGCGAGGTCGCAGGCGGCAAGCCCATCGCGGTCAGGACATGCGAGGGCTCGGTCGACCCTGAGGAGCAGGCCGAGCCGCCCGAAACAGCAATGCCCTTCAGATCGAGCGCGATGACCAGCGCCTCGCCTTCGAGGTGATCGAGGAAGAGATTGGCGGTATTGGGAACGCGCAGCTGCCCGGCTCCATTTACGCCGCACTCTTCGATGCGCGCAATCAGACCCTGTTCCAGCCGGTCGCGGAGCACCGCAAGCCGCTCGTCGGTCCCGTCGGTGAGTGCGGCCAGAGCGAATTCCGCCGCTTTGCCAAGGCCCACAATGCCTGCAACGTTCTCGGTGCCAGCCCGGCGTTGGCGCTCGTGCGACCCGCCAAAGAACAGCGGCTCAAACCGGGTCCCCCGCCGAACATAGAGAGCGCCGGTTCCCTGCGGTGCGTGGAATTTGTGCCCGGAAATGCTGAGCAGATGACAGCCGATGGCATCGACGTCGATCGGGATCTTGCCAGCTGCCTGGACCGCGTCGGTGTGAAAGCAAATTCCAGCATCGGCGGCAATTTTGCCGATAGCTTCGACTGGCTGGATGACGCCGGTTTCATTGTTGGCCATCATCACGCTGATCAGTTTGGTGTTGGGCTTCAGCGCGCGGCGCACCTCCTCCGGATCAAGCACTCCGGACGAGGCAACCGGCAAAAAGGTGACATCGATGCCGCGCTGCAGCGTCTTTTCCGCCGCGTGCAGGACCGCGTGGTGCTCAATCGACGAGGTAATCAGATGGTCGCCGGCACGGAGCACTCCAAAAATGGCCGTGTTGTCGCCTTCCGTCCCGCCGGAGGTGAACACGATCTCGGCGGGGCGACAGTGCAGGAGCGCCGCCACCTGTTCGCGAGCGCGCTCAACGGCCCCGCGGGCCCGCTGACCAAAGTAGTGGATGGACGATGCGTTCCCGAACGATTCGATGAAGAATGGCTGCATCGCTTCCAGCACCCCAGGCAGAAGCGGCGTGGTGGCGTTGGCATCCATATACACACGGCGCATGCAGCCATTGTAGCGGCGGGACCCGGTTTCCCGCCGCTCAGAAATGAGCGGATGCGCACCCGGGCCCAATTAAGGCAGAATTAAGGATAGAGGGCGATCCTGGAATCATGCGCGTGCTGATTATCGAGGATGAGACTCGAGTCGCGGAGAACATCTCTGAAGCCCTGCGCGAGAGCGCGGGTCTGGCAGTGGACGTGGCTCGGAATGGCCGTGACGGCATCGAGTTGGGTCAGCAGGCCAATTACGACTTGATCGTCCTCGACCTGATGCTGCCCGGCGTGGGCGGCCGCGAGGTACTACGGGCGATCCGCGCCAAAGGTCAGACCGCTCCGGTGATGGTATTGACGGCGGTCGCAGAAAAGGCTTCCATTGTCAGCCTGCTGAATGCGGGCGCGGATGATTATCTGGCCAAGCCCTTCGATTTGGGTGAATTGCTGGCGCGCGTGAAGGCACTGATCCGGCGCGGCAAGGGCGTCAGCCATCCGAAAATCGAAATCGCCGACCTGGTCATTGATACCCTGGAAAAAACGGTGACCGTTGCCGGCAAGCGGGTCGAGCTTTCCCCCACGGAATATCGAGCGCTCGAATATCTGAGCCACCGCCCCCGCTCCGTCATTTCGAAGCAGGTGCTGCTGGAGCATCTCTACGACTACAACTGGGAACATCACTCCAACGTCATCGAGGCGCACATCTCCAACCTGCGGCGCAAACTGAACTGTCGGGGCGAGACACAATGGATCGAAACCCTGCGCGGGCGCGGCTATCGCCTTGTGGCCGAACACGCTGGTAGGGGTGCGGCATGAGACAGTACTCCCTGCGCCGGCGACTGATTGCGATGGTTCTTGCCGTGGAGTGCGCGCTGACCGCGAGCATCAGCGGGGCGATCCTCTTCTACATCTGGCGCGACCACGTATACAGCTTCGACCAGATGGTGCGCGGACGCGCCGACTCCCTGCTGGGCGCAGTGCACGACGCGGAGAATGCCGCCGATGACGTGACGATCACGCCCGGTGCCCTCGATTTGCCCGGCGGAGATGCCTGGATGGCGCGGGACGCCCGCGGGCGAGTCCTTGCGCAGTCTGCCAACTGGAGTGGCGCAGCGGAGAAGACTCTGTCAGCGACGAGTCACCCGCACGACATCAAAATCAGCGGACGAAGGTTCAGGGGCGTCTCGCTTCATGGGGTCCGGCAAATCGACGCCGACGACACCAGTCCCGGCATCGCCCGGCCGGTAGTGATCTTCTATGCTTCTTCGCTGGCTCCGGTGTACGCCTCGGTGGAGCGCGCCGCTCGCTTCCTGACCGTGGCGAGTTGTTTGCTGCTGATGCTGACCGCGTTTGTGCTTGCGTGGCTGCTGCGGCGCGGACTGGCTCCGCTGGAAACGCTGAGTGCGTCTGCCGCCGAAATCACCCCGCGACATCCACTGTTTCATGCGCCCGAGAGTGCCCACGCCGCCGCTGAACTGTCGGTCCTGGCCAGCGCGCTCGAAGAAGCCACGCACAGGCTGGAGGACGCCTTCGTGCGGCAGCAGGTCTTTGTGCATGACGCCGCCCATGAACTGAAAACCGCGGTGACGATTGTGAAGTCATCCCTGCAACTGCTCGCTTCGCGCCCCCGAACGGCGCGGGAGTATGCTCGCGGCCTGGAAACCTGCATGGCCGACTGCGCGCGCATGGAAGAACTCGTCCAGCGCATGCTGCAGCTGGCCCGTTTTGAGCGCGAGCCGCAGGCGAAAAATATGGGCTGCAATGTTGCCGAAGTGGCTCGCGAGGTAACGGCGCAAATGGAAAGGATCGCCGAGATTCGGCAGGTGAAGCTTGCCGTCGAGGCGCCGTCGGCCGTGACGGCGCTGTTAAGCGAGGATGCCTGCTCCTCCCTGCTCGCAAACCTCATGCTGAATGCCGTACAGTACACCGCCGCCGGCGGCTCCGTCATGACCCGCGTCGCAGCAGCGAACACCGTCCTGGTGGAAGTCAGCGATACCGGCCGCGGGATCGCTCCGGAAGACCTCCCTCACCTGTTCGAGCGCTTCTGGCGCGGTGACAGCTCCCGCGCTCGCAGCACGGGCGGAGTTGGGCTCGGACTGTCCATTTGCAAAGCCATTGTGGATGGATGCGGCGGTGAAATTGGCATCACCAGCCGCCTCGGCGAAGGCACCTCAGTGCTCGTGCGCCTGCCGCGGCCGCAACCGGGTGATGCGCCATCGGACTCCGCGCGGGTCAGTGAGCCGGTAACCCTTCAGCAACAATAAACAGGAAAAGTGCGGGGAACAGGATTCCACCCATTCCCCGTGTTGGCAGTGGTTCAAAAAGCAATCGTTCCGCGAACCAGACCCTTCTCTTCCGTTAACGCAAAGCCCAGCTTCACGGAAAGCTTCCGCATACGATCGTTCTCCGGCAGGAAGTGAATCATGACCTGGGGGATGCCTTCCGCGCGGGCCGCAGCCAGTGTTCGGCGCATCAGCTCCCCGCCCAACCCCAGCCCCTGACAATCGTCCGCGATTACGACGGCCAGCGTGGCAGATCCTCCGTGTTCTCCCCGGATCATTCGGCTGACACCGCCGATCCTGGGGCCGTCCGGACCGTGAGTTTCCGCTACAAGCGCGAGCTCCCGGTCGTAATCGATAAAGCAGATCCGCGTGAGCCTCTCGTGTGCTGTGCGCGCGTTCAGATCCAGCGAGGTGAAATAGCGCTCCACAACCGTGCGTTCGGAGAGGCGGTCGTGGAAGGCCACGATCAGCGGCTCGTCTTCGGGACGAATGGGGCGAATCAGGAGATCCTCGCCGGTCTTTGTCGTCCAGGCGCCGGCGTACTGCATCGGATAGGGACGGATCGCCGGGCGCGGGAGCTCGTCTTCTGTCGTTCCCGGCTCATGAAGAACAACGCGTGCGTCGAGGGCGATCAGGCCGTCCGGCGACGCGAGAAGTGGATTGATATCAATTTCCTTAATCCACCTCTGCTCAACGACCAGTTCGCTGAAACGAACCACGAGGGTCTCGAGAGCACTCAGATCCACAGGCTTGCGTCCGCGTACCCCTTTCAGGGCCGTGTAGATTTTCGTCTTCTCCATCTGGTGGCGTGCGAGTGTCGCGGTGAGCGGCGGCAGCGCCAGAGCACGATCTTTGTAGACTTCGACCAGCTGGCCGCCTGTGCCAAAGAGAAGAACGGGGCCGAGCTGCGGGTCGATGCTGCTGCCGATGATCAGCTCGTAGCCGTCGAGTTTCGCGAAGGGCTGCACAGTGACCCCAAGGAAATGCTCCGCGCCGCACTTGACGGTTACAGAGGCCTGGATCTCCGCAAAAGCTACTTCGACGTCGTTGGCGGTGCGCAGATTCAATTTCACCCCGCCAACATCGGTCTTGTGCGTGATTGTTTCCGAATGCAGTTTCAGCACTACGGGATAGCCGATTGCGGCAGCCGTCCGTACCGCTTCGCTCGGAGTTCGGGCCATTTCGGTCCGCACAGTGGGGATGCCATAAGCAGACAGGAGCTGCTTCGATTCGAACTCTGTCAGGATGGTGCGGCGTCCCGCCCGCACCCGCTCCACAATGCTGGTGGCGAGCAGCCGATGCGTATCCAAAACCGAACCGGAACGAGCTGTCGGCGTCTCGTATAGGTCACGCAGATGGCTGGAGTGCTTCCACGTCGCCACAAAGGCCTGGGCCGCCGCGTCCGGGTACGGAAAGACGGGAATGCCGGCGTGCTTCAGGATCGTCTCGCCTTCGACGACGCCATCGCCACCCATCCAACTGGCGATGACCGGCTTGCCCGTCGCGGCGGCATAGGGCGTCAGCTTTTTGGCGATCTCCGTGGGATCAGTCATGCCTTGTGGCGTGAGAATGATCAGCATGCCGTCCGTATTGGCGTCCTGCGAGGCGATCTCGAGAGCCTGAGCATAGCGTTCCGCCTCGGCATCGCCGAGGATGTCCACGGGATTGTTGTGGCTCCACGCATCGGGAAGAAAGGTGTTGTAGATCGCAACCGTCTCGGCCGAGATCTCGGTCAATTCCCCGCCCGCGGAGATCAGCGCGTCGGTCGCGAGCACGCCCGGGCCTCCTGCATTGGTGAGAATGGTGAGTCGCGGGCCTTTGGGCCGCGGCTGCTTGGCCAGCACCTCTGCCACATAGAACATTTCACTGATGGAGTCAACCCGCAGCACGCCCGCCCTCTCGAAGGCGGCATCGAGCACATCGTCGCTGCCCGTCAGTGATCCGGTGTGGGATGCGGCTGCTTTGGCGGCGGCCGCGGTGCGGCCGGCTTTGATGATGAGGATCGGCTTGTTGAGCGCCACTTCTCGCGCGGCGGAAAGGAAGCTGCGCGCGTCGCCGATCGACTCCGAGTAAATGACGATCGAGTCAGTATTGGGATCCTGCCCGTAATAGTCGATCAGCTCGCCGAAGGTGACGTCGAGCATCGACCCCGCCGAAACGAAGCCGCTCAGTCCGACCCGCTCGCGAATGCACCAGTCGAGAATCGCGGTACCCAGAGCACCGCTCTGGCTGATAAAGGCGAGCCGCCCCGCGGGCACCATGGCCTTCGCGAAAGTAGCATTCAGCCCGCCGACGGGATTCATGACGCCGAGGCAGTTGGGGCCAATCAGGCGCATCCTGCCTTTGATCGTCGCGGCGATCTGCCGTTCCAGTTCCTTCCCCGATTTCCCGACTTCCTTGAAGCCGGCAGAGATTACGATTGCTGACGGCACGCCGGCGACAACCGCTTCCTGAATAATCTCCGGGACCGTGGCTGCGGGCGTGGTGACGACGATCAGGTCGGGAACGCCGGGCAGTTCCGCGATGCTTTTCCAGGCAGGCAGACCGAGGACGGTAGCCCGTTTTGGATTCACCGGCCAGACCGGGCCGCCGAATGAGCTCGCCACAAGGTTGGAGAGCACAGTGCAGCCCACACTGCCGGGACGTTCTGAAGCTCCGATCACCGCAACCGATTTCGGCGTAAAAATGGTGTCGAGCGAACTCCGGCGGAGTCCCACAAGATCGTGAGCCGGATCAATGATGACCGGTCGCTCCGGAGAAGAGATCACAGCGGACGATGACAT
>JBAUZR010000295.1:0-1953 GCA_049585375.1 Acidobacteriaceae bacterium | reverse complement strand
CTTCAGGTCCGCATCGGTATGCAGTGCCGTTGCCGAGTTCGCTCCGGCGCGCCACACAGGATAATGCGGGTTCTTGCTGATGAGCCCGTCTTTCGTGAAGATCTTACCCTCGCGCCCACGCACACGCGGTGAAGAATACGTGATGGAAATGGTTTTTCCATCGATCGTGGCCGTCGCTTTCTCCGGTGGACTTAACGGCGCCTTTTGCTGCGCTGGCAAACTCACCGCCATTGCCAGTACACCGAGACACATCAGAAAACGCTTCATTGCAAACCTCTCCTTCTAAGTGACGCCCTGAAAGCAGGGCCGGACAACGCCTACGATTGTCGCACCTGAAAGCGATTTTCGGCGGACGCCGAGCCGGTCACGATGCCCCGGATTCCGGTGTTACACTGGCTGCCTTGTCAGCTCCCATCTTCTGCCTCTCTCAGGAATCTCCCATGCACCTGCGCTCTCGCTTCAGGGCCCCCGGATTCGCCGTGCTTCTGATATGCGCCTCTTGCGGGCTGGCCCTCGCCCAGACGGCTCCGCCGCAAACCGTTCCCTTCGCGGGACCCTCCGGTCCGCAGCAGGCGAACGACGAAGGCCGCACCGAATTGCCGATGGTCGTTCGCCGCAGCATCAGCTTCCGCGAGATCGGCCCAGCCATCTCGGGCGGCCGTGTCACCGCCGTGGTCGGCGTGCCCGGCAAGCCCGGCATCTACTATGTCGGCGCAGCCGATGGCGGCATCTTCCGCACCGAAGATGGCGGGACCACATGGAAGGCGCTCTTCCAGCATGAGAACGTCGCCTCGATTGGAGCACTCGCGATCGATCCGCAAAATCCCGGTGTCCTGTGGGCCGGGACCGGCGAGGCCAACGTCCGCAATGATGTCTCCTTTGGCGATGGCATTTACAAATCCACCGATGGCGGCGCGCACTGGAAGCACCTGGGCCTCGACCACTCATTCCAGATCTCCCGCATCGTCATCGATCCGCACCATCCGGATACGGTTCTGGTCGCAACCATGGGCAGTCCCTGGCAGGACAGCGACGATCGCGGCGTCTACCGCACCACGGATGGCGGAGCCACCTGGCAGAAGGTTCTCTACGTCGGACCGAGCGTCGGCATTGCCGATCTGGCGATGAACCCGGAGAATCCACAGGTGCTGTTCGCTGCCGCCTACCATTTCCGCCGCACCCCGTGGAGCTACTCCGATGGCGGTCCGGAAGATGCGATTTACAAATCGTTTGATGGCGGAACCACCTGGCAGCGGCTCAGCGGGCATGGATTGCCGGAGAAGCCGGTCACCCGCATCGGCCTGGCGATTGCTCCCAGCGAGCCGAACGTGGTGTATGCCGTGATGGGCTCGGACGAAGGCGTGCTCTGGCGGTCGGAGGATTCCGGCGAGCACTGGGATCTGGTCAGCAAAGATCAGGAAGTTGATGTCCGGCCCTTCTACTTCTCGCATATTGCGGTCGACCCGAAAGATCCGAATCATGTCCTGGCGCTCTCCAATGATTTGGAGGAGTCCAGCGACGGCGGCCACACCTTTCATGCCATTGCCAAACAGATCCACGGCGACCACCACACCATCTGGATCGATCCGGCCGGCAGCGGACGCATCATCGAAGGCAACGACGGCGGTGTCGCACTCTCCCGGGACAACGCGGGCCACTGGGCCTTTGTGCACAACCTCGCCATCGGCCAGCTCTACCACGTAAGCACGGGCAGCGGCCCGTTCTATACCGTCTGCGGCGGCCTGCAGGACAACAGCGCCTGGTGCGGCCCCTCGCGCAGCAAGGATCCGTCGGGGATTCTGGATCGCATGTGGTTCACGCTGAACGGCGGCGATGGCATGTTCGCTATCCAGGCTTCCGACAATCCGGACCTGATCTACAACAGCACGCAAAACGGCGTGTGGATGACCTTCGACCGCGGCGAGCAGCAGGTCCACGATATGGAGCCGTATC
>JBAUZR010000294.1:0-8302 GCA_049585375.1 Acidobacteriaceae bacterium | reverse complement strand
GCCGAAGAGTATGCGAAATCGACGACCGTGCGCGAAGTCCACCCGTAGACTCCTGCAACCGCGGACCTTCGTGGTTCTCCGTCAGTGCATGCCCTCGCCAGCAAGACGTCGATACCTGTTTACCGTGCCGGCGGCCGGAGTCCACTGTGGGTGGCTCCGGCCCCTGTTTATCAGCTGTGCGTTAATTGCGACTTCCGGTGAAAAATGGTCACAGAGTTCCGGATGTTAGTTGTGGTCCATCTGCACCTCGTTGTTACGGTATTGCTGTTCGACCCGGGTGCGGCGGACGACGGTGAGACCGTCGGGATTGAGCAGGAAGAGCGTACCGGTTTCCGGCCGAGCAAGACTCTGGAAGACATGATCGGCCGAGGCCAGAGTGGTCAGACGGTCGGGGGCGGAAAGATCGAGGATGTTGTAGGTCGCAGCGGTGTGCCGGGTCATTTGCGGAACGGCAGACGCAACCTGCAACAACAGAGCTGTTTCCCCCAGCGATTCGCTGACTGAGGCGCCTGTCACCTGAGGTGCTGCGGTGAGAACCGGATGCGTGGTACGGCGAAAGCTGAGCAGGGCGTATCCTGAGCCGTCGCGATAGCGGATGAGCGCTGCATTGTCCCCGAGGTCGCGAACAAAATCAAAGGGTGCCGGAGCATTCAGGGCGACTTGTGCGATCGTCCGAATGTCCGCCGGGTCGGTGACATTCAGAACCGCGAGTGTCTTGCCCTGCTTCTGCTCAAGGTAGAGAGCGGTCTCGCCGGCACTGTTCTCGTGCAGGTACATGGCGACGGTGGGGTTCTGCGCGGCTTCCGGCAGATCGGCTGGACGGTCAACGATGACGGTGCCCGCGTGCGAACGAACAACCGCGTGAGCGTTGAGGGTGAACACAAATGTGGCGGCGGCGAGGGCTTTGCCGAGGATATGTTTCATCGCAGTTACCTCTTTTCACTGACAGCCAGTATCTCTGGCGACACGCTCAGTCTTGCTCCGCTGCCTGCATAAGTCCAAGCAGAAATACTTATGGGGAATAAGTGGGGATGAATGCCGGGTCGGCAGGCCCTGCTGCTTGTGTCCGTTGACACGGGGAAAGCGCACTGCCGCAGGGGTTTCGACTCGCGCTCACGAGCGGCTATAAGTCTCGGTTATATGGCATAAAGATTTTGAACTTCCAGGGATAACTCGACCGAGCCAGGATTGAGACATGAAAACGTCGTCTTATGTCATCATCGGGGGCGGAGTGAGCGGGGCGCTAACCGCCTATCATCTTTCACGGCGTTCGCAACGGGCGCAGATCCTTCTGATCGAGCCGCGGCCTGAGGCAGGGTTGGGGCTCGCCTACTCCACGCCCAGCTTGAGGCACCTGCTCAACGTGCCGGCGGGGAAGATCAGCGCGTTGCCGGAGCAGCCCCATCACTTTCTCCATTGGGTGCAGAGGCACCACGACCCGGCGATCACAGAGTCGGACTTCGCGCCGCGGGCAGTATTCGGGCGGTACATTCAGTCGCTGCTGGCGAAGACGCCTGATGTGAAGCACCTGCAGGCGACGGCGGTGGATTGCCGACTGGACGGCGGCCAGGGCGTGGTAACGCTGATGGACGGCCGCAGGGTGGCGGGTCGTGCGGTGGTCCTGGCGACGGGTAACTTCGATCCGGCGCGGCTGCCGGGCGTGGCTGACGAGGTGGTGCGGAGCCGGGCGTATTGCCACTCGGCGTGGAATGAGGAGACCTATCGGGGGCTGGATGAGGACGCGGAGGTAGTGCTGATTGGCACGGGGCTGACAGCGGTGGATGTGATCCTGCGCCTGCGGGAGAGGGGACATCGCGGAGGGATTACGGCCATCTCGCGGCACGGGGTATTTCCGAGCCGGCATGCGCGGTGCGCGCCGCTGGCCCAGTGCGTGATTGCAGGCGAGCCGCCCGCTCGGGCGCGGGAACTGCTGCGAGCGGTGCACGACGCGATCCGCGCGGGGAGGCCGTGGCGGGCGGTGATCGATAGCCTGCGGGCGCGCACGAACGAATTCTGGCTTGCACTGCCGCCGGATGAGCAGAGGCGGTTCCGGCGGCACCTGCAGCGGCGTTGGGAGGTGGTGCGGCATCGCATGGCGCCCCCGATCGCGAAGGCCATCGATGCAGAACTGCGCGAAGGGGCAGTGTTAATCCGCCAGGGAAGCCTGGAGGGAGTGACGCCGGAGGGCGATGGAGCGAGGGTGCGGGCGCGGTCCAGGGCCGGAGCGGTGTTTGAGGTAACGGCGGCGCGGGTAATCAACTGCACGGGGCCAGACCTGAATTATCGGCGGGTGGGGTCGGCGCTGCTGAACAGCCTGTTTGCGCAGGGGCTGATCTCGGCGGGTCCGCTGGGAGGCGGGCTGTGGAGCGACGCGGACGGCGCGCTGCGTGCCGCGGACGGCAGTGTTTCGGAGGTGCTGTTCACTCTGGGACCGGCGCGGCAGGGGACTCTGCTGGAATCGATTGCGATACCGGAGCTGCGGGTGCAAGCGGTGGCGCTGGCGGCGCTGCTGGCGCAACGGGAGCATCGGGCCGTGACGCGGCATCAGGCCGGGGTGCGGGCCGTGAGCGGCGGCATGCTGGTCCGGATGCCGGAGGTTGCGGAGCGCGGAGCATGACGCGAAAGCTGATCGGCGCGGCCCGCTGGGCGCTGCGGGCGGCTGTGGAGGCTGCGGCGATTGGGGCGCTGAGCGGGCTGGCAGCCGCGGCCGTGCGGCTGTTCTTTCGTCTGCTGCAGTGGTGCGTGATCGGGCATGCAGGGATGCTGCCCGTTGCGGCGGAGGCGCTTCCGTTGTGGCGGCGAGCCCTGACGCCGGCGCTGGGCGGAATTGCGGCGATGATGGTTACGTTTCTGGTGCGACGAGCGGCGCCGAGGCTGCACGCCGCCGAGTATGTAGAAGCGGTGCGCTTCGAAGAAGGGCGGATCTCACTTCCGGCGACATTGTGGAGGACAGTATCGTCAGCGTTTTCGGTAGCGACCGGCGCGCCGATCGGACGCGAGGGTTCGATGATTCAGTTTGCTGCCGCCGTGGTTTCCTTTGCCGGACAGCGGTTGCGCCGGCTGCAGTTGCCGCTCCAGGATCTGGTGGCGTGCGGCGTGGCGGCGGGGGTTTCGGCGGCGTATCAGGCTCCTGCTGCTGGAGTCTTCTTCGCGCTGGAGATTGTTCTGGGGCGATTCGCGTGGCGGACGGTTGCGTGGCTGACGGTGGCAGCATTTGCCGGAGAGGCGGCGAGCCGGATCGTTCTGAGGGGCGGCCCACTATATGCAGTGTGCGGACCGACAGCGGTTTCAGTGAAATGCCTGGCGGCGGCTGTGGCGTTGGCCGCACTGCTGGGCGTCCTGGGGCCGGTATATCTCTGGCTGCTGCGCAGTCTGCGGTCGGCGCAGCATATTCCTTTCCCTATGCTGTGGAGCGGGGCAGCGGCAGGCGCGGCATCCCTGCTGACGACGCGGGTGTGGGGCAACGGCGATACGGCTCTGTTGAGCGTTTTGCAGGCGCACCCTGCCTTTGGCGCCTTGGCTCTGGTGCTCGTGCTGCGGCTGTGCACGACGGTGTTCTGCGTAGGAACAGGGACGGTGGGAGGCGTGTTCACGCCCACGTTGTTTGTGGGGGGGGCCGTGGGGTTGCTGCTGGGCCAGGCTGCGCACGGGCCGCACACGCTGTTATTTGCTGTGATCGGCATGGGAGCGCTTCTGGCCGCAACCACGCATGCTCCCTGCATGGCCAGCCTGATGACGGCCGAGCTGACCGGAGCGTGGACGATCTTCCCTCTGGTGTTGTTGTGCAACCTGCTGGCATGGCAGATCGCCCGCGGGTTGTCGCGGCACTCTCTGTACGCCATCGCTTCCGACCTGCCGGCGGCGCTGCCGCGGCCGGATCTGCTTCCGGAGACAGCTCCTGATCGCGAGTCCGAGGTGTTGCCGCTCGCAGCGGACTGAAGACGGCGATTTTTCGGCTCCGCGGACGCGCGCGCAGCATCCAAGAAATGCGGTTCGGCTGCAGTCCCCCTTGCAGAAGACATGCCGACCGATGCGATCTGCGCGTCCATGGAGAATTTTCGCCTCAAGGTTTTTCGGGTGGTGGCGAGCCACCTGAACTTCAGTCGTGCTGCTGAAGAGCTGCTGCTGACGCAGCCGGCGGTGACCCAGCAGATCAAGGCGCTGGAGGATGAGTTCGGCGTTTCGCTTTTCGACCGCAGCGGGGGGCGCATCGCGCTGACGCCAGCTGGTCAGGCGCTGCTGCCTTATGCCGAGAAGCTGCGGGCGATTTCCGAGGAGGCGTACGCGGCAGTGGTCAGCGCTTCAGGAAAACTCGGAGGACATCTGGCGCTGGGCGCCTCGCAGACCATCGGACAGTATGTGCTGCCGAATCTGGTGGCCGCGTTTCTGCGCGAGAACCCGCGCGTGTCAATCACGGCGATGAGCGGGAACACTGACACGATTTTGGGGGCGCTGGTGGAGCACCGCATCCACCTGGCCATGGTGGAGGGACCGGCGCTGCGGAAGGACATCCACACGGAGCCCTTCATGGAAGACGAGATGGTGCTGGTGGTACCGGCCAGTCATGAGTGGGCGGAGCGCGAAATTGCGCTGGGCGACCTGCGCGATGCGCCGATGCTGATGCGGGAATTCGGTTCGGGCTCGCGACGGGTAGTGGAGAATGCGCTGCGCCGCGCCGGGCTCAGGAAGAAGGAGCTGACGACTCGCATGGAGCTGGATTCGACCGAGGGGCTGCTGAGCGCGGTGGAGGCGGGTCTCGGAGTCACATTTGTTTCGCGTTGGGCGGTGCGCAGCCAGCTGGTGCTGGGCACGCTGAAACTGGCACGGGTACGCGGGCTGCGGCTGGCGCGGAAATTTTCGCTGGCGTATCCGGCTGGGCCGGAGCCGACGGGGAGCGGCGGAGAGTTTCGTCTGTTTCTTTTGACCCATTCGGTGAAGCTGATGGCGGCCAGCGCGGCGCCGCGAGTCAAAATGCCGCACTCCGGGCCGGCGCGGCACAGTGCGTAAGGCGCTCCGGTGTTTCAGGTGCGTGACGAGCGGGAGACGCGACTGTTATCGTTCAGAACCCTGGTGCCTGCTGAATGCAGTCAC
This sequence comes from Acidobacteriaceae bacterium, assembly GCA_049585375.1. Lineage (GTDB taxonomy): Bacteria > Acidobacteriota > Terriglobia > Terriglobales > Acidobacteriaceae > Palsa-343. The sequence continues at coordinate 3,211 of JBAUZR010000294.1, read as the reverse complement.
TTCTGCCAACTGATTCTCATTTCCCAAACCTGAGAAAAAACCTGGAAACGCGCCTTCGCGATTAAGCGATATTCGCCATTACTGCGCCGCCGGTTTCAAAAAGGCACCCCTTGTCTGAGAGCAGAGGATTGGAGACCTTGTTCTTCAATGGAAAGTTCGTAATATCGCCGGTCTTCCACGTGATTGAATTCCCCTGCGCTGACCCATTGACTTAAATTCTTCGACCCATCGCGACCCTGACAGGTTCGCTGCAAATGGAAGTCAACAGTGACAGGTGTAGGCGAGCTCCAGCCGGCTACTCGCACCGCAGGGCGACCATCGGATCGATCCTCACGGCACGCACCGCTGGAACGAGGCTGGCCGCAAGTGAAACAGAGATCAGGAAGACGGAGATCCCGGCAAACGTCCATGGATCATAGAACCGCACTCCGTAAAGAAAATCGGAAGACGCGGGAGACGCGAGGGTGCTGTGCAGCAGGGCCGATGCGGCAGCGCCACATCCAAGTCCGGCAATCATTCCGGCGGCTACAGGCTTGAGTCCCCACAATGCCACGCTTCTCAGTACGTCGCCGGAGCTTGCGCCCAGAGCCATCCGGATACCGATCTCGTGTATCCTCTGGCTGACCACGTATGACATCACACCGTAGATGCCCACCCCAGCCAGCAACACGGCCAGCAACGCGAGGCCGGCGGCAAACATCGCCATGATACGTGCGAGTGTCCGTTGAGGATGAACGAACATCGTCTCCAGGTTCCACAGCGAAAGGTCAGGCAACATATTCACGTCAAGCCGGCTGACGTCATTCTGGACGGCCGCGAGGGCAGCCTGCTGGTTCTTTCCGACATTCAGGATAATTGGATAGGTGGTAGTTGGGTCTGGAGCCAGATACACGTGGGCGGGGTCAATGCGCGTTAGGCTCGTGAAGCGAACGTCCGTAGCGACGCCGACTACTTCGAACTCCGTCAGCGTACCCGTGAAGTGCAGATCGAGTTGAAAATGTCGCGCCGCATTCGCGCTAATGACAGCCACATGCGCGCCTGTGTCTGACTCCTGCCTCGTGAAATCGCGCCCGCGCAGGAGCGGGATACCCAGGGTCTTCAGGTAGTTTTGTGAAGCGTAGCTGGCCAGTATCCGCCCGCGCTCGACTCCCTCCAAAGCCCCGGATTTGTTGACTATGATCGGGGGCGTCCACGTGCCCATCATAGGTCCGCGGCCGTAAGCAACGCTGCCAACTTCGGGTACCTCCCGCAAGCCCCTCACGAGCCTCTGGAAGCGGGCTACGGACGTCGTTGCGTCGTCGCCATAATCTCCGAGCAGAAGGAAGACCTGGCGTGTATCGAATCCGGGATCGACGTTTTGCGACAGCACGAGACCACGTATCAGCAGGCCCGAGCAGGTGAGTAACAGCATCGATACGGCAACCTGTCCGCCAATCAGCAAACTGCGGAGGTGCGCGCGACGCAGCCGTTGACCGAACGACGTGCTCTCATCCCGCAGCGATGTGGCCAGCTCCGGCTTGGTGAACTGCAGTGCGGGCGACAGACCAAACACCGCTCCGGCGATTACAGAAAGCACGAACGCATAGGCCAGGACACGCACGTCCGGATTCAGATTCAGGCTAAAGGCGAAATCGCTGCCGAGTTGCGTTGTCAGAATTTGCGCCACCCCGGTTCGGAGCAGCTTACTGGCCACGACCGAGAGGGCCAGGCCGGCAACCCCACCCAGTACCGAAAGCAAAATGCTTTCGGTGAGCAGCTGCCGTATCACCCGGGCGCGGCTTGCTCCGAGCGCCAAACGCACGCAAATCTCCCGCTGTCGTACCGCTCCTCGAGCCAACAACATATTGGCGATATGGCGCAAGCCACAAAAAGCACATTTCGGTCCCGCGGCGCCCGGCTCCCTCATGTCAACCTGCCAGCGCGGACTCCACCCGTTGCAAGCTCTCCGCTAAATCCTTGAGGAACGCCGCGGCTTTCGCGCCGTCGAGCACGCGATGATCGGAAGAAAGGGTCAGCGTCATCGAAGCACGAACTGCGACCGTCCCCCCGTCAGCCACCACGCGATCGGCGATCTGTCCCACCGCGAGAATGGCGGATTGCGGCGGCACAACGATCGCAGTGAACCCATCGATGCCAAACATGCCCAGGTTGCTGATGGTGAATGTCGCTCCACTTAGATCGGCGGGACGAAGCGCGCCCCGTCGAGCCCGGTCCACCAGATCGCGCCGCTCTACAGCGATGTTCTCCAGGCCCTTTTGTCCGGCGTCGTGAATGACCGGCGTGATCACGCCGTCCCTGACCGCGACCGCGATCGCCAGGTTAACCCCGGGATGGACCTGAATGCCGCCGTCGATCCACGAAGCATTGAGCTGGGGATGACGCTTCAGAGCGCGTGCGGTCAGCGCGATCAGGAGATCCGTCACGCTGATCGCGGAGTCCTTCTGCTGCTCGCGAAAACGCACGAGATCGGACGCGTCCGCTTCCTTTTGCAGGAAGAAATGCGGAATCGTGGTCCAGCTTTGTGCGGTGCGCTCGGCCATCAGCCGGTGCAACGTCGGCAACGCCGCAGCGGACGCGGCTGGGAGCGCCGGCTTCTCTCCGGCCCTCCGGTCGATGGCCGCCTGCACATCGGAAGTGAGAATCTCGCCATCGGCACCTGACCCAGCGAGTGCCGCAAGATCGATGCTCGCATCCTTCGCGAGCTTTCGAGCCTTCGGCGAGATGCGCACTGCGCCAGTCCTCTCCTGCGTGGTTGCTGGCGCATCTGCCGCCGGCAACGCCGCAAGCTCCGGCGCCGGTGCACTGGCGGTGCCGGCCGTCGCTGCTTCGCCCGGGGCCTTTTCCCCCGGGGCCAGAATCCACGCGATGATCCGCCCCACCGGAATTTCCTCGCCCGGATGCGCGCTCACCTCAGCGAGCACGCCGTCGCCCGGCGACTCCACCTCGACCGTGGCCTTGTCCGTTTCAATCTCCAGCAATAACTCGCCGCGCGCGACCGATTCGCCTTCCTGCTTCAGCCAGGCGATGAGTTTACCGGTCTCCTGGGCCATCTCGAGTGCGGGCATTACCACGCTTGTGGGCATAGGCAGTGTGGGAGTGCGGGCAGCGCCCGTTTACATCCCATTCCTTTCCGTTGCGGCTCCGGCTGCGACCCGGCTGCTCAAATCTTCGTGCTCCTGCGGCTGATCGTCGCGCGTTGTGGGCAACGGTC
>JBAUZR010000293.1:0-8650 GCA_049585375.1 Acidobacteriaceae bacterium | reverse complement strand
TCGATCTTCTGTTCGAGACTCATCGTTCAAGCGAAGTGTATCAATCGGCGTCCATGAAACAGGTATGCTGACCTCGGCTCCTCCGGACTGCATGAAGCGCGCCGCCCCATCCCGCACGCCCGGCGAACTGGCTCTGATCGAGGCGATCCGTCACCAGGCGGCCCGCGTTCCGGGTTCGGCGAGCCTCCGCCTGGGCATCGGCGACGACTGCGCAATTCTTCGTCCCACACCGGGCTACGAGATTTGCGTGACCACGGACTTCACTCTTGAGGATGTCCACTTCCGTCGCGACTGGCATCCGCCCGAATCCGTCGGCCATCGCTGTTTGGCACGCGGCCTGAGTGACCTTGCCGCAATGGGTGCCCGGCCCATTGCCGTCTTCCTGTCGATTGCCCTGCCGCCGCGGCTTCCCCCCGGCTGGCTCGATCGATTCCTGCACGGTTTCCTGGAACTGGCGGCCCGCTACCAGGCCCCGCTGGCGGGGGGCGATACCGCCGCATCCGCCTCCGGAACGATTGCGGCGGACATTGTCGCGATCGGCGAAGTGCCCGCGGGAAGAGCGTTGCTGCGTTCCGGCGCCCGGCCCGGAGACACTCTGTATGTCACCGGATCCCTCGGCGGAGCGGCCGCCGAACTGGCTCAGCTCTCCCGCAACCCGCGCCGATTCAGGAGCCTGACCCCGGGATCGCCTGACCACCCGCACCTCTGCCCGGAGCCGCGGGTTTCCGTCGGGCGCCGTCTGCGCAGCCTCGCCCACGCAGCCATCGATGTCAGCGACGGCCTCTCCACGGACCTCACCCACCTCTGCCAGGAATCCGGGGTGTCAGCCGTTCTGGAAGAGGGCCTGCTGCCGATCCATCCGCTGGCCAGCGAAAGCCCTGACCCCCTTCAACTTGCCCTGCATGGCGGCGAGGATTACGAGCTCCTTTTCACCGCTGGACCTCGGCAGCGGATCCCGCATTCGATCGCCGGGGTACCGACTCGCCGGATTGGCACGATCCGCAAGTCGCAGAGCCGTCAGCCTCTTATCGTCATGAACACGGGAAAGGGGCGCAGCGTCCCGATCGCGGCCGCCGGCTGGCAGCATTTCGCCCCAAGCCGGTGAGGCTCACCCTCGGTCGAGGATGGCCAAACTCCGGTGAGGCGGGTGCATCGTACGGTGCAATGGTTGCCGGGCGATCCGCTGACAATGCTGTCGCCGCCCGGCGTTGCCAGCCGGCCTTGTTGATCGAGCAAAATTCTGAGCAGCCATGGTGCAGGCCGCTTGAGGAGACTTCCCGTGACAGGGATTTGCCGTACCCGCTCTATCCTGATCGTCGACGATGAGCCGGCGATTACCGAAACGCTGGCGCTGATCTTTTCCGGGCACGGCTACGAGGTGCGCGGTGCCCATTCGGCCGAGGAGGCGATTGAGATTATCGCCGCATGGGAGCCGGATCTCGCCATTCTCGACGTCAACCTCCCGCATATGAATGGGATCGATCTGGCGATCGTGCTGCAATCGAATCGGCCGGCCTGCCGCCTGGTTCTCTTTTCCGGCCATCCGAGCACGCAAACGCTGATGGAAGAGGCGGCCAAAAAGGGCAACGTCTTCGAGATCCTCTCCAAACCGGTGCACCCAATGTTCATGCTGGATTACGTCTCCAGCCTCTTGGCCGAGCCCCGGTCGAGAACCCTTCAAGGTTGAAGGCCCCGGCCTTCCGTTTTGGGAAGTCCGAGGCCATCGGGATCAGCAGACAGACCTATAAGCCGGATTCTGTCGAGGACGATCATTCCTCTTGGCGCCGCATTGCTGCGGACGCTCCAGCGACCTACCCGGAACTTGTGCCGCGCCGGGCCAGCGCGGGCCGGCATTGCTGCCGGACTCGTCCCCTATTTGGTCTTGCTCCGTGTGGGGTTTACCCTGCCTCCGCCGTTACCGGCGGAGCGGTGCGCTCTTACCGCACCTTTTCACCCTTACCCTGCATTGCGGCAGGGCGGTTTGTTTTCTGTGGCACTGGCCGTCCCTGAGCCTTGACGCTCAGGGCCCGGACGTTATCCGGCACACTGCCCTGCGGAGTCCGGACTTTCCTCTGCCTTGCGGCAGCGACCGCCCAGTCTGTCTGCTGTGATCATGATACAGCCGGGGGAGCCGTTAGGCCGTGGCGAATAGCCGGTATGGGGTCGCCGACCCGCCTTTGCGTTTTGAGACTCTGTCCCTCACTCCACTCGCAGGATCTCGGTGGGGTCTGTGCGCAGAGCGCGAAACACGGCGGGTAGTGTGGCGACAAGAGCCGTGAGCAGAATGGCACACGCCGGCAGCACGACCATCTCCGCGTCGGTTGCTTTGACCTGGTAGAAGAGGGACTCGACAGAACGCGCTGCGCCAAATCCGAGCGCGACACCCGCGCAGCCTCCGAGCACGATCATCACGAAAACATCGAGAGTCACAATGCGCACGATGCCGGCACGCGTGGAGCCAATCGCCATGCGGATACCGATCTCGCGGCGGCGCTGGAGGACGGTGTAGTTGAGGACAGCGTAGAGTCCGATACCGGCGAGGAGCAGCGCGACCGCTGTGACTCGCCTCGCGCTGGCGCAGGATCGAACCGAAGGTGCGGCGTGCTTCATCCGGGTCGCGTCCCGATGCAATGGCCTCTTCGATGTGCGACTGCAGCTCTTCTTCGATCTCGCCGTTCAGACGTTCGCCGCGCACGGCACTCGAGATACGCGACCACACCGACATGTCATGCCTCCCGGAGAACCCGATTGATGGCCAGGCTCACGGACTGCCAGCGCGACTCTTCCGCGCCCAGTTGCTTTCTGCCGGCGGCTGTCAGTTCGTAAATCCGGGCGCGGCGGCCGCTGTCCTTCTTCACCCACTCCGCGCGAATCCAGCCCGCTTCCTCCATCCGATACAGCGCGGGGTAGAGCGACCCCTCCTCTGCGCGCAGCACCTCACCCGATGTACTGGCGATCGCCGCCATGATGGCGTACCCGTGAAGCCGCGGGCGCCGCGACAATATCTTGAGCACCAGCAAATCGAGCGAGCCTTGCAAAGCATCTGTCCTGGCCATATTAAGATGTCTTTATATAGACATCTTAATATAAAAGTCAAAACTCGCTCATCTCATGCAACAGAGCTAAGTGCTCATCGAGACGCTCGTGCCGGGGCCGGCCATCGGGAAGTCGGGCAGACTTACAACGAATTGGGGGTGGCGTTTCCTGGATTCCGTATTAATCTGTTGCGCGTATGCGCTCTGCTGCTGTGCTTTCTGCCCTGGCCCCGCTGTTTCTTGCCGTTTTGGGATCCGCTCAAACCGCTGCCTCGCCGTCCGCTCAAAACGCTGCTCCGCCGGCTTCTGACCTGAGCCGCTGGCAGACCGAGTCGATGGTGTTTGAGCAGTCGGAGACCGTCTACCGGATGCATGCCGACGGGACGGGCGAGCGGGAGATCCACGTCCTGGTGCGGGTGCAGTCGCAGGGAGCGGCGCAGCAGTTTGGGGTGCTGACGTTCGGATATGCGTCGGCCAACGAAACACCGCAGATCAAGCTGGTGCGGGTTCACAAGGCCGACGGCAGCACCGTGGATACCCCGGCGACCGACGCGATGGATATGCCCGCGGAGGTGACTCGCGCGGCTCCGCTCTACAGCGACCTGAAGGAGCTGCACCTGCCGGTGCGTTCGCTGTCAGTGGGTGACACGCTCGAATACGACATCGTAACCGCGATTCGTAAAGCGGAAGCGCCCGGGCAGTTCTGGGGAGCGTACCACTTTACCCCTCCCGGAGCCGGCATCGTGCTGGCGGAAGTGCTGAAGCTCGAGGTTCCGGCGGACAAGTACGTGCAGGTCTGGAGCCCGAACCACAAGCCGACGGTGGCCGACGTCAATGGGGTGCGCACCTACAGCTGGAGTGTCGCGCAGCTGGTGCCTCCGCCGAAGAGTACGGGCGATGATGCGAACGCCGCGAAGGCTCCGAAGGATGTGGATGAAGACGATGACGGGCGGAAGCTGCCGTCGGTGGCGTGGACGACATTCCACAGCTGGGCGGAGGTCGGGGACTGGTACCGAAGCCTCGCGGAGGCGCAGTTGCAGCCTACCGATTTGCTGCGGGCGCGGGCGGCGGAGATTGTGAAGGATGCGAAGACGCCCGAAGATCAGGTGCGGGCGCTGTACGAGTTCGTCTCAACGCGCACGCGCTATGTGGGGATCGATTTTGGCGTGGGGCGCTACCAGCCGCATGCGGCGGCCGATGTGCTGGCCAACCAATATGGCGACTGCAAGGATAAGGACACGCTGCTGGAGGCGCTGCTGCGGGCAAGGGGTTTCTCGACGGCGCCGGCGCTGATTGGGGCGGGGATCGCTCCCGTGCCGGAGGTGCCGTCCCCGGCGGTGTTCAATCACGTGATCACGACGGTGAACCTGCCGGAGGGGCGAATCTGGCTGGACAGCACGCCGAGCGTGGCGCCCTATCGTTACCTGAGCGCGGTGATTCGGGACCAGAAAGCGCTCGTGGTACCGGACACAGGCGCGGCTGAGCTGGTAAGCACCCCGGCGACTGCCCCATATCCATTTACGGCGCACTTTGAAGCCGACGCTACCCTGGATGCCGACGGCAAACTGACCGGCAAAATAAAGGCGACCTATCGCGACGACGATGAACTGGGCGTGCGCGCGCTCGCGGTGACGATTGCCCCGGCGGAGTGGGACAGAGCGTCGCAGTTCGTCTCGTATCGCACAGGATTCGGAGGAACGACCAGCAACACACAGTTCGCGCACGCCGACGATTACTCGACGCCGATTGTGATGACGTACGACTACACGCGGCATCCTTATGGGGACTGGGACAGCCGGCGCATTGTGCCGCTCTTCCCTGCCCTGGAGTTCACGACGCTGGACAGCGACACGACGGCGCCGCAGGAGGATATTCAGCTGGGCGCGCCGCGGACGCTGGTGGCGATCAGCCGCATCCGGCTCCCCGATGGATTCCGCACCGATGTGCCCGATCCGATCCACGTGAAAACGGACTTCGCGACGTTCGATAAGACGTATCGCTTCGACGGACAGGAACTCGTGGCGGAGCGGACCATCGTGGTGCTGAAGAGCAAGCTGCCGAAAGCCGAGTGGAAGACCTATCAGAAGTTCACCAAAGACATCAGCCTCTCAGGCGAGACCTGGATTCAGCTGACGGCGCCGCCGGTGAACGTGACGGTGACGACAGATAAGGGAGCGACGGCTGCGATTCCGCTGCCGCCAAAAGCCCCTTCCGCAGGAGACAACGGGACGAAGACGGTAACGGTGAAGACGGTGCAGGTGGCGCCGTCGGCTCCGGCGAGCGATGCGGCCGTGCCTGCGGATGCGTCAGTCGCACAGCTGATGGCTGCGGCGGCCGAGCGGGTGCAGGCGGGCGACTGGGGCGGGGCGAAGGAATATCTGGACAAGGCAAAAGCGAAGAATCCGGCGGAGCCGAATCTGTGGAGCGTGTATGGCGCGATCGCGGCCATGCAGCGGAAGGATGACGAGGCGAAGGCGGATTTCACGAAGGAGCTGAATGCGCATCCCGATAACGCGATGGTGGTGGGCTCGCTGGCGGGCCTGGAAGCGCGCGACGGAGACACGCTGGGCGCCCGCAAAACCGTGAAGGACTATCTGCAGCAGCATCCCGGGAACGAGCAGCTTGCGCTGTATCTGGCGGGGCTCGAAAACGAAGCCGGTGATTACGCCGCGGCGCTGAAGACGCTGGAGTCAGCGGCAGATCAGAATCCCGACGATCAGCCCCTGCGGCTGCAGATGGCGAATACCCTGCTGCTCCTGAAGCGGAACGACGAGGCCGCGGCGGCGGCGAAAAGCGTGCTGGCCGGCACCGACGAGCCCGGCCTGCTGAACGACGCCGCATACACGTTGAGCGAGACGGGCCTGGATCTGCCTGCGGCGGAAGAGGCCTCGCGGCGCGGCGTTACCACTCTGGAACAGAAGACCGCGACCATCGGTGCCGCGGAGGCCAACAGCCGGGCCTTTGCGCAGGCACAGTTGTTGGTGGCGTCGTGGGACACGCTGGGATGGATCCTCTACCGCGAAGGCAAGGCGGCGGAGGCGCGGCCGTATTTGTCGGCCGCATGGCGTGCTTCGCTTCTGGCGGATTCCGCGGATCATCTGGGACAGGTGGACGAAGCGCTCGGACATAAGAACGACGCGTTGACCGACTATGCGCTGGCGCGGACCGCTCTCACTTCGAATTCGACGCCTGAGCTGCGCGGCCATGTAATGGACAGCATCGCGCGGCTGACGGCGGCGGGAGCGAAAATCCAGGGAGATACAGGCACGGACGCCCTGCAGTCTCTGCGCACGTACAGTCTGGGCAAAGCGACTACGACCGGCTGGGGGAGCTTCCGGCTGGAAATTACGACGTCCGGAGTGGTGGACGAGCAGCAGATGTCGGGCGATCGGAAGTCGCTGGCGTCGACGGATGCCGCGATCCGGGCGCTGAAGTTTCCGGAGCTGCTGCCGCCTGGGTCGAAGGCGCACCTGCTGCGGAGCGGCGTAGTGAGCTGCACGGCCGGCAGCACCTGCGAACTGACGCTGGTGCCCGACGGCGGCCTGCAGACGGAACAGTAGAGACAAATTCAAACCACAAAGCTGTTCACCCTGGGCAGCGCGGACGGCTCGGCACGTTCCGGGAGACAGTGCGGTTCGCAGAGATCGAGGTCCACCACAGAGAACCCAGAGAGCACGAGGGCTGGGCACGGTATGCGCCAGGGTTTGCCGTTCGGACTATGCTGGGTCTGCGATGAGCGAGTGGTGGAAGACCTTCTTTGATGCGGACTATGTGCGCCTTTGGGGCGCAGGGGAGATCGTTGGCGCGATCAGCCAGCATGCCGACGCGGTGTGGAAACTGCTGGGGCTGCGCGAGGGCAGCCGGCTGCTCGATGCCCCCTGCGGGTACGGGCGCGTATCGGCGCCGATGGCACAGAGGGGCGCGGTCGTGGTGGGCGTGGACCAGTCGGCGGAGATGCTGGCCCAGGCGGAGCGCGATCGGGGCGACCTGCCGCTGGAACGGCTGCGCTACCTCCGGCACGATCTGCGCGAGCCGCTGGCCGAGGGTGGATTCGACGCCGCGATGAACCTCTTCACGTCCATTGGCTACGGCAGCGAGCAGGATGACCTCGCGATCTTTCGCACGCTGGCAGGAGCGTTGCGGCCGGGAGGGCGCGTGGTGATCGAGACAATGCACCGCGATGTGGCGGTGGCGCTGTTCTCGCGCGGGCTGCGGCCGGCCCAGCGATTGCCCGATGGGACGCTGGTGGTCGAGGAACCGGTCTTCGATCCGATTGCGGGACGGGTGAACACGGCATGGTACTGGTCGGGGCCGCAGGGCGCAGGGAGGAAAGAGGCTTCGCTGCGGGTTTATACGATCACGGAGCTGGTCCGGCTGCTGGAGGCGGCGGGGCTGCAGTTCGTCTCAGCGCATGGCGGCTCGACAACCGAGGTATTTCACGCGGAGGGCCCGGAGATGGGCGGCCGCGTGATGCTGCTGGCGGAACGGGCATAAAGGCAGAGTGCCGGTTGCAGGCGAACACGGTACAAGCAGACCGTCGCGCGCAAAACAGTACGCCGATGACCTGAGCCTGAACAGGCCTCACGAGACGATCTCACGAGACAATAGGTCCGATTCGTCCCCGCGGCCTCCTGCACGGCTTTAGTGCGAAAATACGAATCGTGCCGCCAGAAGGGCCGGGCCTGTAGCTCAATGGTTAGAGCAGGGGACTCATAATCCCTTGGTTGGGGGTTCAAATCCCTCCGGGCCCACCATACGCGGCTTCCCGTCCGTGCGCTGGCGAGGCTGGCTGAGTCCTGCGCCTCGCCTGTGGGAGATCCGGCGCTTCTCCTGTTGAAGGATTTTCCGATGCCTTCTGCCTCACCGCATCCGCTCATTGCCTTCTACCGTGACGGCGCCCGCGACGACCGCGGCCGCACCCTGGCAGAGATTCTCAACTGGTCCGACGACCGCCTCGAAGACGTCCACGACTTTATCCAGTGGCTCTTTCCCCTGCCCGAGCGAAGCGGCGCCAACCCGGACGCGCCCACCCTCGACGCGGCGACAATCCAGGCATTTCTGACCACCCTTACGATGCGCGACCGCCTTCACCAGGCTTTCGAACGCATGCTGCGTTTCTATGGCCTGGCCTGGGTTCCGTCGCCGCAGGGAAACGCCGTCGAGCGGCTGCCTAACTTCCGGGAGCGCGCGCAGAACTGGCTCTTGCCCATGAACCACAACCATCTGCGGCTCACGCGAATCCTCCGCTCCACGCTGCTGCTCGGCCTCGAGGCAGAATCAAAGGCGCTCTTCCACGCGCTCAACACCATCTATCGCGAGTTTCCCGCCCGCATCTCCGCCCGCACCCACGCCTTCTGGAGCGACGCCGCGCAGAGGGATTAAACTGGCCAATCATCCCATGCTCATCCTTCTGAGGGAGACCGTATGCCTCGTTTTGCCTGCCGTACTTCTGTGCTTCTGCCCTGGATTCCGTTGCTCGCTCTCGCCGTTCTTGCCTGGCCGCTTCTCAGCCGCGCCCAGGCGGATCCTGTCCACCCCGTTCATGGCGATAACGGCGTGACCCTGCCGCCACCCCCGATCGCGGCCGTCCATGCGGTCACCGACGACTACCACGG